>JBMLQZ010000109.1:0-7104 GCA_049241285.1 Chitinophagaceae bacterium
TATTCATTTCTTGATTCACTTCAAACTTTGGAATTACCTCTCCATTACCGTCATAATTTGCCACCGTTATTTTTCTAATTTTATTTAATCGCAATAATTTGTATTGTTCAGCACTTTGTTGTTGTGTAACAATTTCATTAAAATAATACTGAGAAAAGCAATTTGTGATAGTAAAAAAGCAAAGTGCAAAAAGTACCAACTTCATAAATCTATTTATTTTGTCAAATGTAGAAACTAGAATGTTTATATAATAAAAAAGGTTGTCTCAAAAAAAGAGACAACCTTAAAAATATAACAAATTCAATTATTAACTTAAAGTAGCTAAAGCAGCAGCTATTCTTGCCCAAGCTTTTTCAATGTTTTGCATACTGTTGGCAAATGAAAAACGAACGCAATTTGGTTCACCAAATGCATCTCCCATTACACTAGATACATGAGCTGTATTTAACAAAAACATACTAAAATCAGCCGCATTTTTTATGGTTTCGGTTCCATTTGATTTTCCATAATATGCACTTACATCTGGAAAAATATAAAATGCACCTTCTGGCTCAAAGCATTTAAAACCGGGGATGGTTTTCACTAGTTCTAAAGTTTTAGTACGTCTACGAGTAAACTCTTCGGTCATTTCAAAAGTTGGTTTTAAATCTGTAGTTAAAGCTACAACTCCAGCCTTTTGAGTAATTGAACAAGTACCGCTTGTAAACTGACCTTGAAGTTTTTCACATGCTTTTGCAATAGTAGTATTAGCAGCAATGTAACCTAATCTCCAACCTGTCATTGCAAAGCCTTTACTTAATCCATTAATCAACACAATTCTATCTTTTAAATCATCGAATTGAGCAATGCTTTCATGAGCACCCATAAAGTTGATATACTCATATATTTCGTCTGATAAAATAATAATTTGTGGGTATTTTCTAAATACTTCAGCTAGTGCTGCTAATTCAGATTTGCTGTAAACTGCACCAGATGGATTACAAGGTGAAGAAAACATAAATAGTTTTGTTTTTGGCGTAATAGCAGCTTCTAATTGTGCTGGTGTAACTTTAAATCCTGTTTCTAAACCACAATGAATTTCTACTACTTTTCCACGAGCAATTTTCACCAATTCGCTGTAAGTAACCCAATAAGGTGTAGGTATTACCACTTCATCACCTTCATCTACAATTGCCAAAATAGCATTCGCTAAACTTTGTTTTGCACCTGTAGATGTAACAATGTTTTCTGGCTTATAATCTAAATTATTGTCTCTTTTTAGTTTAGTACAAACTGCTTCTCTTAAATCTAAATAACCAGATACTGGTGTATAATGACTAAAATTGTCGTTAATTGCTTTTATAGCCGCATCTTTAATATGTTGAGGTGTATCAAAATCTGGCTCACCCAAACTTAAGTCTATAACATCAATACCCTGTGCTCTTAATTCACGGCCAAGTTTCGCCATTTTCAGTGTTTCTGGTTCTGCGAAACGATCAAGTAAAGAAGATAATTGCATGATTTGTATGTATTAATTTTTTGCGAGTGCAAAATAACGGCTTTAGAATTAGATTTTAGCGAAGTTTTTATGAGAATAAGGTAGATATAAATTTTTTTCAACAAAATCATTTGTCTATTAAAAAATTTTTAGTCAATGTTTTTAATGTAATGCTAGAATAACTTAAATACATTAAACTTCTTCATTATTAAGAAGTCAACCTTCAATAAATATTACACATGCGTTTTTTTACGATCATTTCATTCTTATTGCTTTTTTTTGCTTGTAAAAAAAGTTCAACAACTCCTTTAAACAATACACAAACTGACTTGTATTTTCCTCCAATTACAGGTAATACTTGGCAAACAAAATCAGCCAGCTCTCTTGGATGGAATGAATCAGAAATTAATAATTTGTATACCTACCTGCAGCAGAAAAATACCAAAGCATTTATTATTCTTAAAAATGGAGAAATTGTTATCGAAAAATACTTTGGAACATTTACCCAAGATAGTGCTTGGTATTGGGCTTCTGCTGGAAAAACTTTGACAGCGTTTTTAGTTGGCATTGCTCAACAAGAAGGGTTGTTAAACATTAATCAACGATCATCTCAATATTTAGGAACAGGCTTTACTTCTTTACCACTAGCAAAAGAAAATTTAATTACCATTAAACATCAATTAACCATGACGACCGGTTTAGATGATGGAGTCGCTATTGATGATTGTACTTTACCTGCATGTTTACAATTCAAAGCAGATGCTGGAACAAGATGGGCTTATCACAATGCACCCTATACCCTTTTAGATAAAGTGATAGAAAATGCAACAGGTAAATCGTACAATGCTTTTTTTCAAGAAAAAATTGCTAGTCAAATAGGTATGAAAGGTGTGTGGTTACCTAATGGTACGTTTAATAATATTATGTACAGTAACGCTAGAAGTATGGCACGTTTTGGATTGTTGTTATTGAATAAAGGAACATGGAGTAGCAGCACCATTTTAAGAGATTCAGATTTTTTTGATAGTCAAATCAATTCGTCTCAAACAATCAATCCTAGCTATGGTTATTTGACTTGGTTAAATGGAAAATCAAGTTATATTTTACCATCTACACAATTTGTATTTACAGGAATGCTTACGCCAAATGCACCAGCAGATATGTATGCTGCATTAGGAAAAAATGATCAAAAAATTTATGTTGTTCCATCACAAAAAATAGTAGTGATAAGAATGGGTGAATCAGCAGGAAATTCTCAATTAGCACTATCTAGTTTTGATAATGAATTATGGGGTAAATTAAAATTGGTAATGAAGTTTTAGAGCCACTAACGTTTAAGCATTCGTACTTATGAAACGAACCAAACTGCGTTTTGCAATGGGTAAAAGTGTTTCTTCTAAGGGAAAATTCAAATCAATTTCCACAGCATAAACAGCAGGGTTTGGTAATTCTGTTCTTGTTTTTATTAAATCTGCTTTAATATTAGAATAGGTATTTACATAATTACGTTGCCAAACATTTACAAAGTCTGTTTTCATGGCTCTATATTTAGCGTCATGTTTTTCAAAAAAGCTTAATCTGTATTGATAAACCCACGTATTATTTGCTTTCCCTTCGGATAAAAAGAAATAACCTTCTTGATGATCAAGGGGCATAATTCCAACAGGAATAATATTCAATTTTTCTTCAACAAACTCATAAATTTCTGTTCCACTTTGAATGGTGTTTTTCATTTTTTTGGTTGCATAATCAATAATATCTTCTAGCTCTGTCATTAATTCATCATCTTCAATCATGCTTTCATAAAGCAATTGAAGCTGTTCAATTTGTATGCCTGTAAGTTTTTTGGGAAACTGTTCTTGTAAATATTTTTTATTTTCTCTAAAAGCAATAAGGTTATTATAGTGAAAAATTACATCTGCTAATTGTGGATACAATTTATTTGCATTAAAATATTTTCCTATTTCTTGTAAATATGCTAAAAGGGTATATTTTTTTAGTTCAAAATCAATATATCCATCAGCAAACCATGTTTGAGAGAGTGTTTTCATAAATTACCATTTTAAATGAACGAATAGGAATATTACACATCTTAAAAATTGATAGCCTAATATACAAAAGCAAACTTGGTTTTCAAAATATTTGAGTAGCAGTTTTGTACTTTTTTACATTTTTTTCATTATTGTTGAATACCATTCATTTTTAGTGATTGTTACAGATAAACATGAAAGCAAAAAAACTTTTACCAATACTTTTTTTAGTTGTTCTTGCTTTAGCAGCATTAGCATTAAAACAATGTGTATCAAATAAACCAGTTGAACCAAAAAGGCATAGAAAAGAAACGGCAAATAACCATCCTCAACCTTTAGCCGAACAAAGAGGTTTAAATAGAAATCCATCAATCATTAATTATAGCAAACATGCAAGGTGTAGAATGGCTTGCAGAAAAATTTCAGAAGATGAAGTGATGGATATTTTGCAAAATGGAAAGATTAATTATAAAAAAAGTGATTTAAAAGCGGCTGTATGTAAAAAACGATATGCAGTTGAAGGAATTAGTAAAGATCAACAACTATTAAGAATTATTTTTGCACCTTGTCAAACTGAGATTACGGTAATTACATGTATTGATTTAGGTACTGATTGGGAATGCGATTGTGAATAAGAATGATTCTTGCAATTGCTTCTTGTTTTTAAGATAAAATCCTAAAACATTGATTTATATAGTAATACATTTTAAATATTTACATAAATTTTAGCTTGTTTCCTACTTTTAAATTATGTATTGAATACTTGAATTTATATTTAACAGTTATATAAGAAACAAACATCTTCTAAAGAAAAACTGCATTTCACTTTTTGCTATCAATAAACTATGTTTGCCTACCTGTTTTAAAAAATTAACGAATGAATTTTACCAAGATTAACAACATCGTTGGATGGGCCGTATGTTTGGTGGCTTGTACCGTTTATATTTTAACTGCTGAAGCTGGTGGTAGTTTTTGGGATTGTGGTGAGTTTGTAAGTAGTTGTTTTAAATTACAAATTCCGCATCCACCAGGTGCACCTCTATTTGTATTATTAGGTCGTTTTTTTATTATTCTTTTTGGTGATGACGGAAATACAGCTGCTAAAGCGGTAAATATTATGAGTGCTTTGGCTAGCGGCTTTACCATATTGTTTTTGTTTTGGAGTATTACACACTTTGCACGTAGAATTTTAAAAGTAGATGTTGATGCATCATTATCTGGTTACGAAGTTTGGAGCATTATGGGTGCAGGTGTTGTAGGTGCCTTAGCATATACTTTTAGTGATAGCTTTTGGTATAGTGCTGTAGAAGGTGAGGTTTATGCAATGAGTTCTTTTTTTACTGCCATAGTATTTTGGGCAATTTTAAAATGGGAGCATGCAGCTGAAAAACCTGGAGCCGATAAATGGATTGTATTTATTTTCTTTTTAATGGGATTATCTATTGGTGTTCACTTATTAAACCTTTTAACCATTCCTGCAATTGTAATGGTGTATTATTTCAAAAAACAATCTTTATTTAATTATACAATAATTAGAAAATGGTTTATTAGATTATTGATTGGTGGTGGAATAGTTGGTTTTATTGGTGCATTAATTATTGGCTCTGGAGAATCAAATCCAGAAAGAGGTGTGCCTACAGACTCTACATTAGCTGGGCTGGTAATTTTAGGCTCATTAGCTGCAATAGGTTTGTTCTATTTTATTGAAAGTTTAAATAAAGATCGCAAAGCTTATTATGGAGGAATGTATATTTTCTTCATAATAGGATGTGTTGTAACAGGAATTGTACAAGTTGCTGTAATTCAATACAGTGTTGGCTTAGCAGGAACATTTGATAGAATTTTTGTAAATAGTTTTGGTTTGCCATTTTTTAGTGGATTTGCCTTTTTCTTTGTGTTAGTAGCAGCACTTATTTATTGGGGTTTGGGCTTTGCAACAAAAAAAGGATGGGCTTATTTACGTTTATCGCTTTGGTGTGTAACTTTTATGCTAATTGGTTATAGCACCTATATTACTACTATGATTCGTAGTAGTGCAGACCCTTCTGTAGATATGTACAATGTAGATAATCCAATGAGTTTAGTGGGTTATTTAGGTCGTGATCAATACGGTGATTTTCCAATTTTATATGGACAAAAATTTACAGCACAGCCTGTAGATTACAAGTCAACTAAAGAAAAATTCCAGAAAGGAAAAGATAGCTACATTTCTATTGGCACTGATGGTCATTATGTATATATGCCAGAAGATAAAATGGTTTTTACAAGAGTTTGGGACGCAAGTAACGATCAAAATCATGCCGATTATTATGCTTACATGCTTGGTATTAATAAAACACAAGATGGAAAATGGGATAGAGAACCTAACCAGTTAGATAATCTTCGATTTTTTGTACAATATCAAATTAATTGGATGTACATAAGGTATTTCATGTGGAATTTTAGTGGAAAGCAGAATGACATACAAGGTATGTTTGATGGCAATGTAAGAGATGGAAATTGGATTACTGGAATTGGATTTATTGATAATTTATTATACGGAGATCAATCTGCTTTGCCAGATAGCTTAAAAAATAACAAAGCACATAATAAACTATTCTTATTGCCATTTATTTTAGGAGTAATTGGTTTTGTTTATCACTTTAAAAAACAAGGTGCAGATGCGTTTATTAATTTGTTATTGTTCTTTTTCACTGGTTTCGCCATTGTTATTTACTTAAATCAAGCCGGTTATCAACCACGTGAACGTGACTATGCATATGTGGGTAGCTTTTATGCTTTTGCAGTTTGGATAGGTTTGGGAGTGTTAAATGTTAGAGATTGGATAGCAAAAGCTGTTTCTCAAACTACAGCTGCCTCAATTGCTACGGTGGCTTGTTTGTTGGCTGTTCCAGTTTTAATGGCTCAGCAAGAATGGGATGATCACGATAGAAGTAAAAAAGTGTTATCAAGAGATTTGGCTAAAGATTATTTAGAAAGTTGTGCCCCAAATGCTATTTTATTTTCTTTTGGCGATAATGATACTTACCCACTTTGGTATGCACAAGAAGTAGAAGGTATCAGAAAAGATGTTCGAGTAATCAACAATAGTTTGTTAGGAATCGATTGGTATATTAATCAGTTACGCTATAAAGTAAATGAAAGCGATAAGATTGATGTAATTTATTCTGCTGATCAAATTGAAGGTAGAAAAAGAGATTATGTTCCGTTTCAGGCTCTACCAACAATGCCGGAAAATAAGGCATATGATTTATATGATGTGTTGAAAAACTACATTGGTAGCGACGATCCTATGAAAGTACAAAATAGGGGAGATGGCGACTTTTTAAACACATTTCCTGTTCACAAAGTTTCAGTGCCTGTAGATATAAACGTAGTAAAAGCCAATGGTACTGTAAATGCAAAAGATAGTGTTGTTAAAGAGTTAGTTTTTGATATTCCTAAACAAAGTTTATTTAAAAATGACTTAGCTGTTTTAGCAATTATTGCAGCAAATAAATGGAAGCGTCCAATCTATTTCACTTCACCATTTGGTGAATTAGGTTTTGGCAAATATATTAGGAGAGATGGTTTAAGTTATCGTTTAGTACCAGTAGA
>JBMLQZ010000110.1:0-1599 GCA_049241285.1 Chitinophagaceae bacterium
CATACTTAAATGTTTTTACTAAACCTGTAGAATCATTGGATAAAATTTTTATGGTGGCGTTGGGTATGGGTTCGTGCTTTGTATTCATAACCTTTGCTTGAAGCTTAAAATTGTAGCCTTGGGCAAAGGTTATTATACCACACATTAAAAAAAGAAATACTATAAGTTTTGGCATGGTTATACATTACTGCTTTATTACAGCTCCTTGTTTTTGTAAATTCTCCATCATATTTTTCATTGAATCATACATTTTTTTGTTTCGTTCATTCATTATAATAAGCCACTGATTACGAGAAATATTTTCACCTTCTTCTTTAAACTCTGGTATCTGTTCTTTATTAGGATATTGTATTTCTTTGGCTTCGTATCCAATACTTGCATTTACATTGCTTACTTTTAGAATCAAACCAGGCAAACCACCAAAGCCTTCTGGCCCTAAATTGTAGGGAAGTTGTGTAGTAAACCAAGCAAACCATTTATCATTTTTATAATTAATTGTAGCTTGTTGGCATTTAAAGCCTAAAATTGTGGCAGTGTCATTTAAAATTTCCCAATTTCCCATATTTGTTATTGTATCTAAAACTATATAGTTTGTTTTATTATAATCATACCAATACGACATTTTTATTATATTCTCATTAGTTAGCTTTCTAGATATTGGTTGTTTTCTTTTAAACATTGCTTGTTTATTTTCATTTACAAATTCATTAAATTCTTTATTGTACTTAATTGTGTCGGTTTGTGTAGTCATTCCTTCGTTTAATAAAACAGGAAAACCCCTCATTGCAGTTGCTCTATAATTTGGCTCTTTTGTCGAAATTATTTTTTCTTGACTATACCAATAGTTGAGTGTTCCTAAACCATGATATTTATATTCATTGTATTTTACAAGGCAGGTAGTATTTGTTTGTGCCTTTGAAAAAACACATGCCATTAATAAAGTATAAAATATTAATTTTTTCATTTTGTTTTGATGCTATTAATCTAATTTTTGTCTATCGCCAACTTTCAAATTTCCAAGTGCTTCCATCTCTTTATTCCATGCTTCCATAACAATACGTTTAAACCCTTCTGCAGTTGTGACTATATCACCTTTTTTAAAAAGTGGTAGGTTGTTTTTACTAGGGCTTTGTATTTCTATTACTTCAAATCCCAAGCTTTCTTCTTTATTAAAAACCTTTAAAATCAACCCAGGTAACCCTCTAAATTGTTCTGGGCCAGCATTATATGGTAGCTTAGTAGTAAACCATGCAAAGTATTTAATACTATCGTATAGAATAGTTGCTTTTTGGCATTTAAAATTCATAATAGTACAGGTATCGTTTAAAATTTCCCATTTATCCATAGTTGTTAAGGTATCAATAGTGGTATAAGTTTTTTCTAAGTTTGGTTGTTGGTTATACGTATGAACTATATTAGAGCTATATGCTCTTTTACTTGTAAAAATATATTTTGATATTGTTTCTTCTAATAGAATTAAATTTTCTTTATATTCTTTATTGTACTTAATTGTATCAGTTTCTTTTCTTGATTTTCCTCGCTCATCGTACACAGGAAAACCTTTAAACATTTTACTATAAACATTTTCGTAATTGTATA
>JBMLQZ010000111.1:0-1691 GCA_049241285.1 Chitinophagaceae bacterium
GCAGAGCCAAGAACGGTACATCTAGTTATAGTATTATTTGTAGCATCTGTTTGAAAGCGGATAGTTGAGGTACCAGAAGTGCTAGAAACAGTAGTATTTGAGATGGTTAAAGAATTTCCTCCAGTATTTAAGCCATCTATTAATACATTATCTGCTCCATTTAAGTCAACCATAGGAGACCCAGCTGTTATTGCTCCACTAATAGTTCTTGCAGCACCACCTGATGGGCTTATTGTGATGCTTGTATAGCTAGCACTACCATTTCCACTAGCATTTAAGACTGCACTTGCTGTTTCTGTTGAATTACCAGTAACACTGATTGTAATGACTCCTGTATGAGTACCTGCATTAATAGCATCGAAAGCCCCTTTTAACGTTGAATAAGCAGTGGGACCAGTTGTACCTGTTGTAGCTGTAACAGAAATTTGAGCATTTACAGTAACCGAAGTAGCTAAGAATATAAAAGCTACAAAAAAATAATGTTTAAGTAAACTTTTTCGTTTCATAAGGCAATTTTTGTTGTTTTCGTTATGGTTTTAGAAATTCAAAGAATAAAGGAAACTTTTATGTGAGCAAGCATTTTATTCCGAAAATCGTTTTGTAAAAGAAATATATTTATAAGAATTCCTTCTTTGTAATCGTAACAGAATGTTACACTATTGTAACATATGCCTAACTATTTCTTTTTTTAATCTATTTAGTTGATAATCATCAATTTAGAAAAGATAGAATTTCGATTAAAAATGAATGTTTCTGGCTAAATAATTTCGGCTAAACTTTTTTATGTTCTATTATATTTCACAGTTTGAAGTGGTTTTAGTTTCAAGGAGTAGTAAAGCAATATTTAATTTTCTAAATAGTATTTTAAGGTGAAACAAATATTTTACTTATCATTTCTTTTGATGAATTATTAATTTTTAGAATATACATTCCAGGCTGCATAGCTAAAGTAGAAAAGTTGATATTGGTATTTATTCCTGAATATACCCTTTGTAGCACCACTCTTTGATTTAAATCCATAACTGTAAGTGAAATATTATTTTCTGGATTATTAAATTTCAAATTGACTAGTTCACCAACTTTCACAGGATTTGGATAAACAGAAACGGATGATGAAATACCAAAGTTTACTCTCACTATATTAGAAAATGTGAATTTTCCATCTGCATCATATTGTTTTAACTGGTAATAGTTAAAGCCGCTATTCGGATTATCGTGGAAACTAACATAATCGTTTGTTCCTGCAAATTGGTTTTTTGCATTTACCCTACCAATTATTTTAAAAGCATCGGAACCATTAGAATGTAATAATTCAAAATGACCAGCATTTACTTCTTGAGTGGTTGTCCAAGCTAATTTAACGTTGTTAGATTCTTGTTTGCCTTCGAAACTAAGTAGGGTTAAAGGTAATGCATTACCAGTGTTTTGTGGACTAACAATGTTGTTACCAAGCCTATGTACTAAAAAATCGATATTTACATAGTTTGCCGTTGCATTGGTATTTCTTAAACCAGTGTTTACAATTCTTAAAGTATGTGTAGTATTTTGTAAGTTACTGTTCGAGTAAATTAATGATTTTGTTTGTACACTAGCAGAATAAAGATCAAAATCATCTAATACTAATACATCATCTAAATATACATCTACCTTACCCATTTGAGAACCTCTTCTAGCATAATAAGCAATATGAT
>JBMLQZ010000112.1:0-1005 GCA_049241285.1 Chitinophagaceae bacterium
ATTAGGGGCAATTCCAGGCACTGCATAATCAAAAAGCATCCATTTGCCATCAGGGCTCCATCTATAATATTGGTCGTTATCACTCATGCTAAACAATTCTTTATCGGTTAAAATTGTTCTAATTTGTTTAGTTGCGATATTCAATATTTTAAGGGTCATTCTATCTTCAATAAAAGCTATTTCTTTTCCATCTGGTGAGTAAGTTGGTTGATAGTTTTCTTTAGCATTAGCAACTATTGGCAATTCTTGTAATAATGTAGAGGCATAAAAAAAAGGCTCTTCTTTTCTCACAATTTTTGTTTCAAAAATTTTCCAACTATTGCCTCTTTCACTTGCATACAAAAGTGCTTTGCTATCTGGTGAAAAGCTAACACTTCTTTCTTGCTCTGGTGTATTGGTAATACGTTTGGTAATGCCTCCGTCTATGCTTGTTACAAATATTTCGCCTCTAGACACAAAAGCAATTTCTTTTCCATTTGGGGCAATTGCTATATCTCTTGCACCGGTTGAAATAGATACCAATTTATCGGTATTATTTTTTTGATCAACCCGAATAGATACTACAACCTTATTAGGGTTTTCACCCATTTTCTGGGTATAAATTTCACCATCATAGGTATAACATAAAATACCTGTGTTGCTACTACTTAAAAAGCGAACGGGGTGTTTTTTGAAAGAAGTAATTTGCTCCGCTTTTGTATTTGTTATTAATGATTGTTTAAAAACATTAAATGTGCCTGAAGCCTCACTTAAGTAAACTATTGTTTTATCATTTTCAATTAAAACTGGGTTTCTATCTTCTCCATTAAAACTTGTAATTTTTTTGTGAGTAGCCGTTTGTTTTTGAAACATCCAAATATCTCTTGTAATAGATGAAGTATGGTGTTTACGCCATGTATTTTCACCTCCTTTTTTATCATGGTAAACAAAGAATTCTCCATTTTTACTCCATTTCACATCTTCAGCCGGTGTGCTTAATATTTGTTGTACAACACCACCATTAAT
>JBMLQZ010000113.1:0-1050 GCA_049241285.1 Chitinophagaceae bacterium
AACCCATTTAAAAAGGCAGTAACGCTTTGTAGTTACTGCCTTTTTAAATGATGCTGACGCTGATTAATGAGCCATATCACCTTGATGCTCTGTTTCTAATTTTGGCACATTCAGTTGTACAGGTTTGCTACTAGATTTTCGCATTTTCATGTTTAACAACTCTACCATAAAAGAGAATGCCATTGCAAAATAAATATAGTTTTTTAAGTGCAATTGTTCTGCCGTATGATGATCCCAACCTTCTATTAACAAGCTTAAACCTATCATTACTAAAAAGCTCATAGCCAACATTTTTATAGTTGGGTGTTTGGTAATAAATGCTGCAATAGCTGGGCTAAATAAAAACATAACTGCCATAGCAATTACAACGGCAGCTATCATAATTTCTAAGTGTTTGGCTGTTCCACCAGCAGTAATAATGCTATCGAAACTAAACACCATATCTATGAGTAAAATTTGTATAATAGCTTTACCAAAAGTGAGGGTTTGTTGTTTACCAAAATTAGCTTCGTCTGCTGCACCTTCTAACTTATGGTGAATTTCTACAACGGTTTTATAAATTAAAAACAATCCACCTACTAACATTACTATGCTTGCCAAATCGAACCCCTTGCCATAAACGGTAAATAAACTTTTACCCTTTTGTGCCAATAACCAACTTAACCCTAATAACAAAATTGTTCTTGAAGTAATACCAGTAATCATCCAAGATAATCTTGCTTTTGGTTGCAAATTTTTTGGCAATTTGTTCATGATAATAGATACGAATATTACATTATCAATACCTAAAACCACTTCTAAAATTACCAATACTAAAAAACTAATAATACTTTCTGACGTAAATAAATGTTCCATATACTTATTGAATATTTACAAATATAAAGGCTGGCAATGAATGATAGTTTTTTACTAACCACTTATGGTTTTAACGAACCAAATAATTGCAAATATTTTTTACAATAGCTGGCCCTTGATAAACAAAACCTGTCCATACTTGAACTAATGAAGCACCTGCTTGTAGTTTTTCTTTTGCATGTTCACCAGTTTCAA
>JBMLQZ010000113.1:1060-3785 GCA_049241285.1 Chitinophagaceae bacterium
TAGCAATAATTGGTATTTGACCATTGGTTTTTGTAGCTAAATAAGCTACTACCTCTGTACTTCTTTTTTGTACAGGCTTTCCACTTAAGCCACCCATACCAATTGATTCTACAATAGATTTTGGTGTTTGTAAATTGCTTCTTTGTATTGTTGTATTAGTGGCTACCAAGCCATCAAGTTTTACTTCAAAAGCAAGGTCTACAATATCATCTAACTGCTCTTGAGTTAAATCTGGAGCAATTTTTAATAATAATGGTTTAGGTTGTTGGTTAGCTTGATTAATGCGTTGTAAGTTGCTTAGAATTTTACGAAGTGAATCTTTTTCTTGCAGTGCTCTTAAACCTGGTGTGTTTGGACTGCTAACATTTACTACAAAATAATCTACTACATCAAATAATTCTATAAAGCATATTTCATAGTCTTTCCATGCATCATCGTTTTCGGTAATTTTATTTTTGCCAATATTTCCACCAATAATTAAACCACTGTTTCTTTTTTTCCATTGACTTAGTCGGTTTTTTATGATGTCAACACCATCGTTGTTAAAGCCCATTCTATTAATTAATGCTCTATCTTTTGGTAATCGAAAAAGCCTTGGTAAATCATTGCCTTTTTGAGGTTTAGGAGTAACTGTTCCTACTTCTACAAATCCAAAACCTAAGGTTTCTAATTCATTTAAATATTTAGCATTTTTATCAAAACCAGCACCTAAGCCTACTATATTACTAAAATGCAAACCAAATAATGATTTACCATGAATGGTATTATTGGGTTGAAATTGGCGTTTAATAATGGTTTTTACAATACCAATAGTACAAGCATACTTTAATAGGTTCATACTAAAATAGTGTACTTTCTCAGGAGAAAAACAAAATAATATTGATCGAATAATTGTATACATAATTTGCAAATAACACAACTTTATAGCAGAAGATGAAATATGGTTTTTCAGCTTTTTACTATTTATAAAACAGCCATCAAATAGTGAATTATTTGATGGCTAACGATTTAACGTGTTTTTATCACAGTTTATATAAATAACCCAATAATATAGAAAAATATACCTGCCATTAAAGCAGAAATAGGAATAGTAATTATCCAAGCCCATAATAAATTTACCGTAACACCCCAACGAACAGCACTTAAACGTTTTGTAGCACCTACACCAATAATGGCTCCAGTAATAGTATGAGTTGTTGAAACAGGTATTTTAAAATATTCGGTTAAATATAATGTAATAGCACCGGCTGTTTCAGCAGCTACACCCTCTAAAGGAGATACTTTGGTAATTTTTGTACCCATAGTTTTTACAATTTTCCAACCGCCACTTAAAGTACCTAAAGCAATGGCTAAAAAACTACAAAATGGCACCCAAGAATATTCAGCAACAAACTGATTAAAATCTAATGTTCGTCCTAATTTTCCTTCATAATAAATTACAGCTGCACCAATAATACCCATTACCTTTTGTGCATCGTTACCACCATGTCCTAAACTAAAAGCAGCACTAGAAACTAACTGTAAACGCTTAAACCAATTTTCGGCTTTGTATGGATTACTTCGTTTACATATATGCACAATAATTATGGTGATGAAAAAAGCAATGAACATACCAATTAGTGGAGCAAGAAATATAAACAAGAAAGTAGGAACCACTTTAACATAGTTAATTACATCTACCTCTCCATTACCAAAAGCCCCTGCATTGGCTAAAGCTGCACCAATAAAACCACCCATTAATGTATGAGAAGAACTTGATGGAATACCAAACCACCAAGTAATTAAGTTCCAAGTAATGGCAGCCATAATACCTGCAAGCAAAACTTGCAACGTAATAAATTCAGGATTTACCCATTTAGCAACTGTATTACCAATACCAAACTCTTTGTGTATGTATTTTGAAATAAAAAAAGCAGCGAAATTAAATACGGCTGCCCACAAAACGGCTTGAAATGGCGTTAGCACTTTTGTTGAAACAATGGTTGCTATGGAATTTGCAGAATCATGAAATCCGTTGATATAATCGAAAATGAATGCTAAAACAATAATAAGCACCAGTAATGTAAACATATAATGTTGTTTTGGGAATTTGAAAAATATGCTGCAACAACTAGCATTTAGTTGAAGAGCTATTCATCAAACAATTAAGCATACTTAATAATAATAGACTCAATTACATTGGCTGCATCTTCACATTTATCGGTAGCAGTTTCCATTGCTTGATAAATTTCTCTTTTCTTAATTACCTCTTTTGCATCTGGTTCTGTTTGAAACAACATTTCAATAGACATATCAAACACATCATCTGCTTGGTTTTCAATGCTATTTACTTTTACCAAAGATTCAGTCATTTGGCGTAAATTTTTCATATCTCTTAACCCGTAAACAACAGTGCGTATTTCTTTACAACCTTGTTCAATTAAGTCGGCCATTTTTTGAATGCCACTATCGTTAGGATTGATATTGTAGAAGTTTATTTTTTTAGCAGAGCTGTATATGTAGTCGCAAATATCATCAAGAGAGGTAGCTAAATAATGAATATCTTCTCTATCAAATGGCGTAATGAAATTTCTGCCTAATTCGGTGAATAACTTATGTGTATGATCGTCGTTTCTATGTTCTAAATCTTCAATTTGTTTAATTAAAGGCACTCGTTTGTCTCTATCTGGTTCAGCAACTACTTTTTTAAGTTGCGAACCCATTTCTACAACAGTATCTGCTACTT
>JBMLQZ010000113.1:3795-4894 GCA_049241285.1 Chitinophagaceae bacterium
GAAAACCTTATTCTTAGGCATAAAGATTTTACCAATGCTATTCAATCCCATTTTTAAAAAATTTGGAGCAAAAGTAAGATTATTGCTTTGCTAAAAATACGGCTTATGGTTGGTAACAATTTGATAACATAGTGGTTTTTATGTCATATTATATTTGCACTATGTTAAAAAATTATTATCAAATTGTTATCAAAGCTTTCTGTTACGGTTGCATATTTGTTGGCAGCATCAACTGTTTGAAAGCACAATTTTTGATGGATGTAATTGATACAAGCAGAACTCAGAACGAAAATGAGCATATTTCATTTTACAAAAAATACGACCGATTTAGAATTACTGGCTATTTACAACCTCAAGTTCAACTAAGTAGTAAAAAAGGTGCTAAAAGCTATAATGGGGGCGATTTTGCAAGCAATTCGAATAATAGATTTATGCTTAGAAGAGGAAGATTACGATTTGATTATGGAAGATTTAACGATAAAAACGAATTGGTTTTAGAATTTTATTTTCAAATTGATGGAACAGAGAGAGGTGTTGTAACGAGAGATTTTTGGGGTAGATACTTTGAAAATAAGTATAAATTATTTGCTATTACTACAGGCATTTTTGCAAGACCCTTTGGGTATGAATTAAACTTATCATCATCAGATAGAGAAAGCCCTGAAAGAGGCAGAATGTCACAAATTTTAATGCGTACAGAACGTGATATTGGTGCAATGATTTCTATTGAACCAAGAAAAAAAAATCATCCTTTACGTATGTTGAAATTAGATTTTGGCCTCTTTAATGGTCAAGGTTTACCTGCAACTGCTGATTATGATTCATTTAAAGATTTTATAAGCAGACTGAGACTAAAAACAATTTCTATTGCTCCAAACGTACAATTGAGTGCAGGTATATCTTACCTAAATGGTGGGCATTTTCAAAATACAAAATATACCTATAGTACCATTTTAAACAACAATATTGCAAGTGTAAAAATAGATTCTAACGAAACAAATCTGGGTAAAAAATCGCCAAGAGTTTATTCAGGTGCAGATATGCAATTGGTTTTTAAACATAAAGAATCAACTACCGAATGCAGAGCAGAATATTGGAA
>JBMLQZ010000114.1:0-3690 GCA_049241285.1 Chitinophagaceae bacterium
AAAATATCTTCAAACAAATTGAATATATTCTAAATTTTATCTAAGATAACTAACTTACGTTATAAAATAAAAAAAGGCTTTCTCAAAAAACGTAGAGAAAGCCTTTTTATTGTAAAAATTAGCGTATTAAATAATTAATAATGCGTCGCCGTAGCTAAAAAAGCGGTATTTATCTTTAATGGCTTTTTTGTAAGCTTCCATTGCTAAATCATAACCTGCAAAGGCACAAGTCATAATTAGTAAGCTAGTTTTTGGTAAATGAAAATTCGTAACCAAACTATCAGCAACACTAAAATCGTAAGGTGGATGAATAAAATGATTGGTCCAACCTTCAGTAGGTTTTAATAATTTTTGAGCAGTAAAACTGGTTTCCATTGCTCTCATTGTAGTTGTACCTATTGAGCAAACTCTATGACCAGTTTGTTTTGCTTTATTAACAATGTTACAAGCTTCTTCGGTAATTTGATAATATTCAGCATCCATTTTATGCTTACTCAAATCTTCTACCTCAATTGGTCTAAATGTACCTAAACCTGTATGTAGGGTAACTTCTGCAAAGCGAATACCTAAAATTTCGCAACGCTTAATTAATTCCTTGCTAAAATGCAAACCAGCTGTAGGGGCAGCTACTGCACCTTCATGCTTTGCATAAACGGTTTGATAGCGTTCTTTATCTTCATTATCTGGCTTACGCTTAATATATTTAGGTAGTGGTGTTTCTCCTAAAAACTCAAGCATTTCTTTAAAGCTTTCTTCTGTATCATCCCATAAAAAACGAATTGTTCTTCCACGGCTTGTGGTGTTATCTATCACTTCTGCCACCAACTCTTCATTTTCACCAAAATACAATTTGTTACCAACACGTATTTTTCTTGCGGGATCAACAATTACATCCCATAAACGATTGGGTTTATTTAATTCTCTCAGTAAAAACACTTCAATTTTAGCACCTGTTTTTTCTTTTCTACCATACATACGTGCAGAAAATACTTTGGTGTTGTTTACTACAAAAACATCTTTATCGTCAAAATACTCTAAGATGTCTCTAAAATGTTTGTTTTCCATGTTGCCGGTTTTACGGTCAACAACCATCATTCTACTGTCTTCTCTTTTTTTAGTAGGATTCTGAGCAATCAGATTTAGGGGAAGATCGAAACGAAACTGTGATAATTTCATGTGTCTATTTAAAATTTTACGAAATAGTTCACATTAAGTGTATTCCAAATTTTTGTATGGAATTCGCTTGATGTTACGGCATCAATTTTTTTTGAAAGTGTGCAAAGTTAAGGTTAAAATCTAAAATATCAAGTTCGATTTTCTAAAGCATTCAACTTTATCTTGTTTATTTAATGTGTTTTATTGTTGTAAAAAGATTAGGGTTTTTTTAGCAATTAACGAATTGTTGGTATTGTTTTTTACCATTTATTACATCAGTATTTTATTTATTTAAAAAGCATTCTATATACATAAAAGGTAAATAGCATTAAATCTCAACGTTTATCTTCGTCTCCATTCAATTTATAACCTTATCATATGATGATTAAGAAAATTTTTGTTTTCTATTCTTTATTTGTAACGTTTGGGTTTTACTCAAATGCTCAAACACCCACAACTTATAATAGTGCAGAAATTTTAATGCATTTAAAAAAGTTAAAAGTTTTAGGTAGTGTTTTATATGTAGCAGCTCATCCTGATGATGAGAATAATGGATTGTTACCTTATTTGGCGAAAGAAAAAATGTATAGAACTGCCTATTTAAGTTTAACAAGAGGTGACGGCGGTCAAAACCTTATTGGTAGTGAACAAGGGGTAGAATTAGGATTGATAAGAACACAAGAATTGCTTGCAGCAAGAAAATTAGATGGAAGTGAACAATACTTTACAAGAGCCTATGAATTTGGCTATAGTAAAAGTGCTACCGAAGCCTTAAATGTTTGGAATAAAGAAAAAATTTTAGCAGATGTAGTTTGGGTAATTCGAAAATATCAACCAGATATTATTATCAATAGGTTTCCTCCAGATGCAAGAGCAGGACATGGTCATCATGCAGCTTCTGCCATCATTGCAAGAGAAGCTTTTGATGCTGCAGCTAACCCTAAAATGTTTCCAGAGCAATTAAAATATGTTGATGTTTGGCAAGCCAAAAGAATACTTTGGAACACATTTAATTTTGGAGGAAATAATACTATATCAGAAAATCAATTAAAAATTGATATTGGAAATTTTAATTCATTGCTTGGAAAAAGTTATGGCGAAATTGGAGCAGAAGCAAGAACCATGCATAAAAGTCAAGGTGAAGGTAGACCAAGAAGAAGAGGGCCATTGTTTGAATATTTTAGTCATGTTGCTGGCGATACCGCCGATAAAACTTTAATGGATGGCATTGATATTAGTTGGAAAAGATTGAATAAAGGTGCTGAAGTTGAAAAAATGATTGATGAAATTATTGCTAATTATCGCTTAGAACAACCCGAATTAAGTGTTCCAGCATTGGTGCAGTTACATAAACATATCATTGGGAATTTTTTACAAACCACTTGGATACAAAAAAAATTATCTGAGATTAATGATTTAATAGAACATTGTAGTGGCTTGTTTTTAGAAGCAACTGCTAATCAACAGTTTGGTGTTCAAGACGATACCATTAAAATTAATTGCTTCATGAATATTCGAAAAAATATTCCTGTAGTTATAGAAAGTATTGCAGTAAACGAAAGAGATTCTTCTATAAAGCAAGCATTAGAAACTAACCAAAACTATTCAGTAAATTTTGTTGGAACACAAACTGCAAAACCAGCAGATGGTCAACCTTATTGGCTATTAAAACAACAAGAATCTGAAGGAAGATTTGCTATTGATGATGAAAAAAAAGTAGGAGAGGCTTGGACCTTGCCCGTTTATTTTGCAAGGTTTTATGTTACCATTAACCAATATACACTAACATTTACAAAGCCTGTTCAATATAAATATACACATTTGGTTAAGGGAGAACTTTATCAACCAATATCTATTCTTCCTAAAATATCATTGTATTTAACACCAAGTATTGCATTAACCAATATTCAAAATGTTGAAGGAAAACAGATTGTTACAGATTCAAATATTCATGTTGTTTTAAAGCCCAATTTTACCATGAAAAATGTTCCAGTAACACTTATGGTTTTGCAAGACGTAGTTAAAAAAGTATTTATCAATAAAACGTTTGATTTTGAAAAAGATAAGCAAATTGTTTTAGATATTCCTATTAAGCAATTTTATAATTCAGCGAAAGGAAAATTTATGGGAGCAGCAGTTGAAATATTGGTAAATAATAAAAAATACGTGTTCTCAGAGTTTGTAAAAACCATTAGTTACGATCATATTCCTGATATTACTTACGCATTTAAAGATCAAACGAAATTTGTGCAAACGCCTATAAAAACTGTTGGAAAAAAAATTGGCTATATTCATGGTGCTGGCGATAAAATTCAAGAAGCATTAACACAATTGGGTTTTGAAGTAAAAGTGTTAGAAGCATCTGATATTACATTGGCTAATTTGCAACAATTCGATGCCATTATTACTGGTGTAAGGGCTCATAATATTCATGAGTTTTTAACCATTAAATACGATGTATTAATGAATTATGTACAAAATGGTGGTAACCTTATTACTCAATATATTAGAAGTAATAGTGTAAATAATAAACCT
>JBMLQZ010000114.1:3700-4037 GCA_049241285.1 Chitinophagaceae bacterium
TTACTGAAGAAGATGCACCTGTAAATTTTCTTCTACCCAATCATCCAATATTAAATTATCCAAATAAAATTACACAAGACGATTTTTTAGATTGGGTGCAAGAAAGAAGTACTTATCAAGCTGAACAAGCCGATGCAAAGTATTTAAAACTATTATCAATGAAAGATTCTGGTGATAAAACAGAAACAAATGGTAGCTTAATAACTACTCAATTTGGTAAAGGTCATTTTACATATGTAAGTTTGGTATTGTTTAGACAATTACCTGCTGGAGTAAGCGGTGCTTATAAACTGTTAGCCAATATTTTGTCATTGTCTGCCAAACCTTAATGCATGAA
>JBMLQZ010000115.1:0-6029 GCA_049241285.1 Chitinophagaceae bacterium
TCAACGTATTCAATACTTTCAAGATTATTTGCAGGCAATGCTTAAAGCTAAACAAGAAGGTGTAAATATCAAAGGATATTTTGCTTGGACTTTAATGGATAATTTTGAATGGAGTGAAGGTTATAAAGCTCGTTTTGGTTTGGTGCATGTTGACTTTAAAACGCAGCTAAGAACAATTAAAAATTCTGGTTACTGGTGGCGTAATTTTTTAACCAAATAATTGTAATAAGCCCACTAATCTTATTGAAGTTTTTGCTTAATCTCTTGTAGTTTTAGTAGTGCTTCTATAGGTGTTAAACGATTAATGTCAACAGCAGATAATAACATTCTTATTTCATTAAATGTTTGTGTATGTGCATCAAAAATTGAAAGTTGCATTTTAGGTGCTGAAATGTTTTTTACAGCATTATCTAATATTTGTTTTGGTGTATGATTGCTATCTGGTTTTTGTTCTCTGCTTTCTTCTAGTTGTTTTAAAATATCGTTGGCTCTGTTAATTAAAGAAGGAGGCATTCCTGCCATTTTAGCTACATGAATACCAAAGCTGTGAGTGCTGCCACCTGGGGCTAATTTTCTAAGAAAAATAATTTTATTACCAATTTCTTTATTGGTTACATGATAGTTTTTTACAGTGGCTAATTTTTCTTCTATTTCATTTAGTTCGTGGTAATGTGTAGCAAATAGTGTTTTAGGTGAATGAGGCGATTGTTGTAAAAACTCTACAATACTCCATGCAATAGATATACCATCATAAGTAGAAGTGCCTCTGCCAATTTCATCTAATAAAATTAAACTACGTGCAGAAATATTATTAATAATGCTGGCAGTTTCATTCATCTCCACCATAAATGTACTTTCGCCACCACTTAAATTATCGCTTGCACCAACTCTGGTAAAAATTTTGTCGGTCAATGGAATTTTAGCAACATCTGCTGGAACAAAACTGCCCATATGAGCCATTAAAGTTATGAGTGCTGTTTGTCTTAAAATGGCACTTTTACCACTCATATTGGGCCCAGTTAAAATAATAATCTGTTGATTTTTGGGCGATAAAAAAATATCGTTAGTAATATAGGTTTCATCTGTTGGTAAATTGCGTTCAATAACAGGATGCCTACTCTCTTTGATATCTAAATCAAGCCCATTATGTAGTTGTGGCTTTTTATAGTTGTATTGTATAGCATTTTCAGCAAAACACAATAAACAATCAATGGTAGCAAGTATATTTCCATTCACTTGAATAGGAGCAATATAGTCTTGAAGTGCCAATAACAATTGATCGTATAATGATTGTTCTATGGCAATTATTTTATCTTCTGCACCAATAATTTTTTCTTCATATTCCTTCAACTCTGGAGTAATGTACCTTTCTGCATTTGCCAAAGTTTGTTTTCTTATCCAAGTATCAGGAACTTTAGATTTATGAATATTCGTTACTTCTAAATAATAGCCAAATACATTATTAAAGCTAATTTTTAGTGATGATATTCCCGTATTCTCTGCCTCTCTTTGTTGAATGTTTTGTAAATATTCTTTACCTCCTGAAGCTATATTTCTTAATTCATCTAAAGTGTTGTTTACACCAGACTTAAATACCAAACCTTTGTTGATAGCTATCGGTGGATTTTCTTGTAATTCTTCAATAATTTTTTCTACTATAAACGCACAAGGGTTTAAACTATCGGCTAATCTTTTTAAATATTGGTTATTGCTTGTGCTTAATAAGTTTTTTACAAATGCAGTTTGTTGAAGTCCTTTAGCTATTTGTAATACCTCTCTTGGGTTTATTTTTTTTAGGGGCAGTTTGCTCACCAATCTTTCAACATCACCACATTGTTTAATAGCATGTGATAATTGTTTACGAACTTCTACTTCTATAATGAAAGTTTCTACTGCATTCAACCGATTATTTATTGTATCAATATCTTTTAACGGTAGTACAGTCCATCGCTTCAACAACCTTGCACCCATTGGACTTACAGTATTATCTAATACTTTCAACAAGTAGTTTCCGTCATTACTTCCAGTGTTTAAAAGCTCTAAATTTCTTATGGTAAATTTATCCATCCATAAAAAATCATCTTTTTCCATTCGTTGAATGGCAGTAATATGCTGTAAGTTAGGATGCTCTGTTTCTTTTAAATAATATAAAATTGCACCTGCAGCTACAATGCTTTTATGCATGTGCTCAATACCAAATCCCTTTAATGAGTGTGTTTGAAAATGCTTTAACAAACTTTCTGTTGCAAAAGCTTCTTCAAATAACCATGCTTCCATGGTGTAGGTAAAAAATTTTGTACCAAAAATTTCTTTGAAATGTTTTTGAAAACTGCGTTGAAATATAATTTCAGCAGGCTTCAAGCTTTGTAATAGTTTATCTATATACTCTGCATTTCCTTCAGCTACAAAAAATTCTCCTGTACTAATATCTAAAAAAGCAATGCCCATTCCATCATTTTCTGTACAATGAAGAGCAGCTAAAAAATTGTTACTGTTATGCTCTAAAAGTTTATCACTTGTTGCAACACCAGGCGTTACCAATTCTGTAACACCTCTTTTTACAATACCCTTAGCTTGTTTAGGATCTTCTAATTGATCGCAAATAGCAACTCTATATCCTGCTTTTACTAATTTATGTAGGTATGTGTCTAAAGCATGATGAGGAAAACCAGCAAGCTGACTACTATTTTCGTCGCCATTATTTCTTTTAGTAAGTGTTATGCCTAAAACTTGTGCAGCTTTTACTGCATCATCTCCAAAAGTTTCATAAAAATCGCCTACCCTAAACAGTAAAATTGCATCGGGGTATTTTTGTTTAATAGCCCTATGTTGCTGCATTAAAGGTGTTTCTGAAGAAGCTTTAGCCATGGCGACAAATATAAACCTACCATTTATTGAATTTGTTTAGCTTATGTAGATTGTGGAAAAGTAATACAGAAGCTAGGTTTGTTGTGTTTTTTAGTATTTAGAAGAATGATATTTTATTATAACGATAGTAAAAAAGTTATAAAATCAATTGTATTTACATTATAGTAAAAAGGAAATTTTCTACAGAAAAAATGCTAATTCTATATTTGCCGCATGAGAAAATTAAGCATGGATGAGCTAAGCAGAAAAACAGTTTCTGAATTTAAAGCTGCCACCAAAAACAATATTGTAGTGGTTTTAGACAATATTCGAAGTATGCATAATGTGGGTAGCGTATTTAGAACATCAGATGCGTTTTTAATGGAAGCAATTTGTTTATGTGGCTTTACACCACAACCTCCACATAGAGATATTCATAAAACTGCCTTAGGGGCAACTGAAACAGTAGATTGGTTATATTTTGAAAAAACGGTTGATGCCATAATGGATTTAAAAAATAGGGGATATGCTGTTTATGCAGTTGAACAAGTAGAGAATAGTATTTCTTTAGAAAATTTTGATGCATTCAATAATAAAAAAATAGCAGTTGTTTTTGGAAATGAAGTAGAAGGTGTAGATGCAAATGTGTTACCTTTTTGTGATGGATGTATTGAAATTCCTCAACTGGGAACAAAGCATTCATTAAATATTAGTGTTGCTGCAGGTATTGTTTTATGGAAATTGTGTGAACCTGCCTTTTCTGAAAAACGATTGAAGCATTAATTTTTAAACCATTAACTACCAATTTCTGTTAGGTTTGCAACTTCTTTAATGTTTTGAATTTGAATGACAACAATTAAAAATTATTTATCGCTAGTTAAGTTTTCTCACACCATTTTTGCAATGCCATTTGCAATAATTGGATTTTTTTTAGGATTGAAAAAAAGCGATGATGCTTTTACAACAAACTCCTTTAAACATGAATTAGTTTCAGGGCTAAATCCATTTTATAGTATTGGAATTCCTTTGGTTTTAGTGATAGTTTGTATGGTAACAGCTCGTTCGGCAGCAATGGCGTTTAATAGGTATTTAGATAGACATTTTGATGCGAAAAATCCCAGAACAGCTATACGTGAAATTCCTTCAGGTATTATTTCTGCTAATAATGCTTTACGATTTGTGATTATAAATTGTTGCATTTTTATTTTGGCATGTTTTTTTATTAATACGCTTTGTTTATGGCTAAGTCCTGTTGCATTGTTTGTTATTTTATTCTATAGCTACACAAAAAGGTTTACGGCTTTGTGTCATTTAGTATTAGGAGTAGGACTTTCCTTAGCACCAATTGGAGCGTATTTGGCTGTTACAGGTTGTTTTGCATTATTGCCTATTTTGTTTTCTTTAGCAGTAGTTTTTTGGGTAAGTGGTTTTGATATCATTTTTGCTTTACAAGATGTAGATTTTGATCAGTCACAACAATTGTATTCTATCCCTGCAGTTTTAGGGAAAAGTAGGGCACTAAGGGTAAGTGAATTGTTACATTTGGTAAGTGCAGTTTGTATTCTTATTGCAGGCTTTATAGGAGATTTTCATATTGTATATTGGTTAGGAGTGACAGTATTTATAGGAATGCTTATTTATCAACATGCGATTGTAAAACCGAATGATTTAAGTAAGGTGAATATTGCATTTATGACAGCAAATGGCATAGCAAGTGTATTGTTTGCTGTATTTGTTATTGCTGATATGTTTTTTAATTAATTCAAAAAAAAATCATGAAAAAAGAAGTCAAATTTGTTCAAATTGTTTTGTTATTGTTAATGATAGTATCCATTACAAATGCACAAAAATCTTGGAGAATGGGAGTGGGCGTTTCAGCAGGATTAGCAACTAAAAACGTTTATGGAGTTGTTTTAGCAGCTGATGCTCGTTTTCAAAAAGGCATTGCAGAAAATACCTCTTTTATTTTTACCACAGGGTTTACCCATTTTTTAGATAACAATAAAACAGTTAATGCTTTTTCATACGTTCCTGTTAAATTAGGATTGAAATCTTTTGCTAATAAGCATTTGTATTTTGCAGGAGAAGTTGGTGCTGGTTTGGGTGTTACAAAAGGGGCGGGTTCTTCATTTGTTTGGTCACCTTCTGTTGGTTATTCGTTTAAGTCGTTAGATGTTGCTGTTAAATACGAAGATTTTACCAGTTTTGAAACTACCAAACATATTGCACTAAGATTTGCTTACGGTTTTAAATTATAAAAGTTGGCTAGAATTATTTGTTTAGATTATGGTTTAAAAAGAACTGGCATTGCAGTTACAGATCCATTGCAAATAATTGCTACGGCATTAGATACCATTGAATCGAAAGAATTATTTCCCTTTTTAAAAAAATATTTTGCAGCTGAAACAGTTGAGTTAATATTGGTGGGTATGCCTTTAAATTTAGACGATACCCCCACTCATGCAACACCTTTAGTAGAAGCTTTAATAAACAAGTTAAAAAAAACGTTTCCAGCTATACCAATTCAAACGGTAGATGAAAGGTATTCTTCAAAAAATGCCTCAAGAGCAATGGTGCAAATGGGAATGAAGAAAAAAGATAGACAAGTTAAAGCCAACATCGATCAAATTGCTGCTACAATGTTGTTGCAAGAGTATTTAGCAACTAAAGCCTAAAGGCTTGTAGGTGCATTCTCTTATATTTGCTTTTTAATATTAAATATTTTATCCACTGGGTATTTGAATTTTACATAAACTATGATATTACCAATAGTAGCCTTTGGCAATCCTGTTTTAAGAAAAGTTGCATCTGATATTACACCAGATTACCCTGATTTAAAAAAATTGATTGCAGATATGTGGGAAACCATGTATAGCAGTAATGGCGTAGGTTTGGCTGCTCCTCAAATAAATAGAGATATTCGATTATTTGTAATTGATAGTAAGCAAATATTTGATAACCAAGATGAAGAAGATAAAGGTTTATACAGCGATGAACCTGGAATAAAAGAAGTGTTTATAAATGCTAAAATTCTTGAACTTAAAGGTAATGAATGGTCGTATAATGAAGGTTGTTTATCTATCCCTAAAATAAGAGAAGATATTTACAGACCTGAAACGGTTGTTTTATCTTATTTAGATAAAAATTTTCAACCCCAAACTAAAATCTTTACCGGTATAACT
>JBMLQZ010000116.1:0-3962 GCA_049241285.1 Chitinophagaceae bacterium
GTTCAAATTAACCCAGCTTACACCATTGTATTTATAAGCTCTTGGCAATCCTGAATTATATAAGGATATTCTTATAGAGTTATAATTATAGCTCATTAATATGGTACCTGTTTTAGAAATAGTCACATCAATATTTCCAATATTTTCTGTGTTACTAATACTAGGTAAAGTTTCCCACCCTGTTCCATAATCAACATAAACGGTTGGTAAATAATCAAATCCATTTTTTTTACCCGTTGCTAAACAAATAACACCGTAACTATTAATGTGTAATGCTGCTCCAATACAAGCTTCCGTTACTGAGGGGCCAACATTAACCCAACTTCCGCTAACAAATTTTTTAAGGGTTACTGGCATTGCACCAGCATTATCAATATACGCTACATATAAATTACCATCTTTATCAAAAGCAATATCAGTAGCATCTATATTTGTTTGTCCTGCACTTTTTCCTACTACTCCACCAATGGTTGACCATACACCACCTGCAAATCTTTTTACTACTATATTGCTATCTGCTTTTTGCATTTTTACCACAAAAACATTTCCATTAGCATCTGTTGTAGATGAAAATGCGGCACCACTATTATTGCTATTATCATTCAATTCGCTCAATGTTCCTACATCTTCAAAAGCAGCTAATTTTTGATACCAAGCGTATGAAGTATTTAATTGAGAATTTGTACCCAACAATAATCCATCACTTGCACAAATGGTAAATCCAGAAGGAATGGAAGTTACTGTTGGTACAGAAGGAAGGGTGCAGGTAAGCTGTTGAACAACCGCTTGTTTGGTAATACCCGCATCTTTATAAGCAATGTAAATGGATTGATCATTATCAAAAACTATACTGGTATAATCTACTGCACCAGCAGAAAACCCTGGACTTTGAACATTTGACCATGAGTTTCCGTTGTATTTTCGTACCGTTACTTTATTAGAAACTGCATTATCTCTATATACTACAAATGCGTTATTATCATAATCAAAAACAATACTGGTATAAGCTACAGCGTTCGATGAAAATCCCAAATTACCTAATGCTTGCCAACTTGTTCCATCAAAATATCTAACTGATATTTTATTACTAACATTACCATCAGCATAGGCAATACATGGTCTATTCAATCTATCTATTTCTATACTACAATCACTAACACTTCCTACTGTAAAACCAGCAGCACCTACATTCGTCCAACTGGTACCATTGTATTTTCTTACAGTAGCTTTATTATTTGCATTTACATCTTTATAAACAACATAAGGTAAATGGTCATTACCACAAGCAATATCTATATCTTCAGCTACCCCTGCAGAAATGCCAGTTCCTGAAATATTAGTCCAAGAACCAGAAACACGTTTCTTTACAAATACTCTCGATGAGCTTGCAGCATCTGTGTAGGCTACAAATAAATCGCCATTGTTAGCAGCAATAATATTCACACTAGATACATCTCCATTTGAATGGGAGCCTGCAGCCCCATCTGTACTCCATCCTAAACCACCCCAACGCATAATCGTTAGTTTGTTATTATTTACAGCATCGCTATAAGCAACATAAACTTCGTTTCCATTAATGGTACTTATTGTGGCAATACTTAATGCAAAATTTACAGCACCCGCAGAAATACCAGCACTACCTAATAATGACCAAGTAGAACCATTATACTGCATAACAGAAAGCTTGCCAGAGTTTGCATTATCTCTATAAGCTACATACATTTTATTATCGGCTTTAGACACTGCAATTGCAGTATTATCAACACTTCCAGCTGAAATACCGGTAGTAGCAACATGTGTAAAAGCACTACCTGGCTGAGCATACATGTGTAGGTTGAACAATAAAAACAGGGTAAGAAAAAAATAACTTTTTAAAGGTGTGTAACTTTTTTTCATTGTGTATTTTTTATATGTACACAATAAAATTAGAAGTACCATTAATGGCTTATGAAGCACATTAATAAGCGATAGCGTTGAAATAATAGTTGATGAATTGTAAATAACAAGTGAATAAAACGCTTATGGCAATAATTAAACTAGTTGGCAATAAATTGAATACAAATGGAATTTTTATCTTGGAAAATTGTACTACAAAATTGATGTTTTCTTAAATTCTCTGTTCTAATAGCGTTAAAACAATTTCTTTTTTTCTTTGAGAAATAGGAACAGTTAATCCTCCTTCCAATACTAAAATACCTCCATCTGTTTTATCGAACATTTTAATTTTAGAAGTATTTGCTAAATAACTATGATGTGTTCTTATAAAACCCAAAGGCTCTAGCATTGCTTCATATTCTTTTAAATTTTTTGATACTAAAATTGGATCGTTATTGGTAAAATAAAACTTAGTATAAGTTCCCTCAGCTTCACAATATAAAATATCAGAAACCTTTATGTAATAAGTAGCTTCAATATCTTTTAAAACAATTTTCTTATCATGTTCATTTTTATAAGAAAGCTGGTGCATTAAAATAGACAATTGTTTACCTAAATCATTGTTTCTAATATGCTTTATTGCTTTCTGCAATGTTGTATGTAAGGCATCTGCATCTACTGGTTTTAATAAGTAATCTATAGCACTAAACTTAAATGCATCTATGGCATATTTTTGATGAGCAGTGGTAAATACTAATTGAAAAGTAGGATTTTGAATTAAACGAAGCAAATCAAAACCAGTACCATCATCCATTTCTACATCTAAAAAAACAATATCAGGATCGTATTGTTGTATTTTCTTGAATCCTGTTTGTACACCATTGGCCTCATCTAACTCAATATCTATAGGCATTTGAGCAAGTATTAAATTTTTCAATCCTTCTCTAATGGGTGCTTCATTATCAATCAATAATATTTTCATTACTAATTATTTATACAATAGTGGTAATTGAATTTTTACACAAACCCCTTTGCCGTTTTCGTTATTATTTAATATAAAGCCAGCTCTTGTTTTAAGCTTAATATTCAACAAATAAATTCTGTCTTTAACAATTTGACTAGCCCTTGAAATGTGTTCTCCATTTGTTTTATTCTGAATAGAAAAGCCATTTCCATTATCGTTTATTTCAATCAATAAACCTTCTTTATTTTCTGAAAAATGAATAGCAATTAATCCTTCTTCTTCTAAGCCTTTTAACCCATGTTCTATAGCATTTTCAACAAATGGTTGTAAAATCATTGATGGTATTTGTAAAGCATCAATTTCAAGCTTATCATCTGCTTGTATACGATATTGAAATCGTTTAGGAAACCGAATTGTTTGTAGTTGCAAGTATTCATTTAAAAAATCAATTTCTTGCTCAATTGTTACATACTCTTTATAAGTGCTTTCTAAAGTTTCTCTCATAATGTGTGAAAACTTAGAAATATTGGCGGCTAAATTTTTGTTATCGTTTTCAGTTAATGCAAAGCTTTGCAAAGAGGCCAAAGTGTTAAAGAAAAAATGCGGATTCATTCTAGCTCTATTCAATCTTTGCTCAGTTTCCATAATGGTTTGTTTATGTTGTAGCTTTTGTTGTCGTAAATAGAAAATACTAATGATTATAATGGCAATAGCTACAACAATTAGTAGCAAATAAATTTGTCGTTGTTGAGAAAGCTCATTAATAATTTGCTCATTTTTTGATTGATTATATTTACTTTCTAATTCTTGAATAGCTTTATTTTTTTCGACTGAAAAAATACTATCTCTTGTTGTAGTCATTTGCTCAAAGGCCCATAATGCAGCATTAAATTTGTTCAACGCTTTAGCACTTTTATATAAAAGTTCTAAAGGATAAATGGTAAGCTGTTTATTAAATATTTTGGCAAAATATACGGCTGAATCGGCCATAACATAAGCCTTTTGAAAATTTTTCAGTTCAAGAAAAGCTTCTGCTTTTCTCTCATATGCAAGCATAAAATATCTATCAAAATCATGTATACCTTTTGGACTTTTAAGAATTATTGAATCTGCATTTTGAATA
>JBMLQZ010000117.1:0-2700 GCA_049241285.1 Chitinophagaceae bacterium
GAACAGAATGAGCCGTTACAAGGTGCCGTAATAAAAATAAAAGGCACCACCAAAAGCACTGTAACCAACGATAAAGGATATTTTACCATCACCATTACCAAGCAAGAAGCCCAACAAAATAGTTTAATAGTAACTTACATAGGGTACAACAACTACGAAACTAAAATAAACAACAAGTCATCTATCACAGTTGAATTAAGTAAAAATATTAAAGAGTTAAATGCAGTTGTGGTAACCAATTCTTATTCAAAACCAAAAAGAAAAGAAGAAGTTATTGGTAGCATTGCTACAGTATCTGCAAGTGAGTTACAAACAGCCAGACCAATTGAAAGTTTCGACAAAATGCTAGAAGGCTTAGCTGCTGGTGTACAAGTTGAGCCAAGTACTGAATTGGGTACTCCTGTTAAAATAAATATACGTGGTCAAAACTCATTAACCAATTTATTTGGTGGCAACGATAGAGCTTTAGCTACAACATCTTTTCAACCATTATTTATTGTAGATGGTGTACCTATTTTAGAACAACGAAAAGGCGATGAACCAACATTACTTTCTAACGAACAATATTTAAATCCATTAGCCAATTTAAATCCAGATGACATTGAATCTATTTCTATCTTAAAAGATGCTGCTGCTGCTGCTATTTATGGAGCAAATGCTAGTAATGGGGTTATTATTATTACCACAAAAAAAGGTAGGGTTGGCAAAACAAGAATGAATGTAGGATACAGCAATGGATGGAGCCAATCTATTAATAAACTAAAGTGGCTAAATGGATATCAATATCATGAATTACTAAGAGAAACTTATATTAATGATGGTAGAAGCCCATTTGATGCAGAACTATTAGCAGGAGCATCGAATATCAGTACTCCTTGGTTCGAATTAACTAACAGATATGCAACGGTACAAAATTTAGATTTTGATTTATCTGGAGGAAATGAAAATACACAGTTTAGATTATCTGCCTCTTACTTAAATCAACAAGCCATTCAAAAAGGAAATGATTATGAGAAGATATATTTCAGACTTAGAATAGATCATCAATTGGCTAAAAAATTAATGCTAAGTGTTACAATGGCACCTACATTAACCAAGAAAAATGGTGTAAATGTTTTCTCAAACGTACCTATTATTCCTAACGTTCCAGCATATAATGCCGATGGTAGTTTTTATAAATTAAGTAGTTTAGGAGTGCCAAACCCATTAGCAGTTATGGCACAAAATGTCGATCAACATAATGGAGGTTCTTTCAATGGAAATATGCGTTTAGAATATGCCATTAAAAAGAATTTAAGAATTGCTACTACACTTGGAACTGATGCTTTAATTAATAAACAAAATACTTTTGATTCACCTAAAAACGCAACTGGTGAAAGCAAAGGTGGACATGCTCAAATATTTGATAGAACTACATTCAGCTGGATTAATTCTACTCAAATAAATTGGAGTCCAACAATTAAAAACATTCATAAGATAGATGCAACAGTTGGTTTTGAGGCAAGAAGTGAACAAGTAAAATTATTAACAGGTACAGGTTCTGGTTTTACCTATTATAGACTAAACGAATTAAGTAATGCCAGTACTAGAAATACAGCTTCTTCTAAAGAAGGCAATAGTTCTTACTCAATATATGGGCAAGCTTTGTATAATTTAAAAGGAAAATACAATGTAAGTATTAGTGGTAGATATGATGCATCATCTATTTTTGGTACAGACGTAAATGCTACAGTTAATGCAGCAGCAGGCTTTGGATGGATTATTAGTAATGAAAAATGGTTTAGCAAAGTTACATGGTTAGATATGTTTAGATTTCGTTACAGTTACGGAAGTACAGGAAACTCAAGAATTGGTAGTGCCGAAGCTAGAGGTATTTATACTTTTAACAATACAGGATATAATGATGTGGTTTCAGCCGATCTTGGCACACCTCCAAACCCATTTTTAAGTTGGGAAAAAAGTTATAAATCGAATGCAGGATTAGATATCAATTTTTTAAAGCGTTTTAACTTTTCACTAGACTATTATACCAATATTGTTGATGATGCAATATCGCTTGTAAATATTCGTCCAGAAACAGGGTTTACAGGCGTGTTAGCCAACATTGCAAAAATGAGAAACAGAGGTATTGATGCTTCTATAAATGCACAAATATTTACAGGAAAATTTACTTGGTCTAGTACCTTAAATTTTGGGTATAATAGAAATGTAGTTTTAGAAGTGAAAAATAATACAGAAAGATATTCTGCTTCAGAAGGTGCATCTGTACTTAAAACAGGCATAAGCACAACAGCTATTTGGGGCTTTAAGTTTGCTGGTATCGATCCTCAAACTGGTGTAGAAACCTATTATGATAAAGAGGGTAAAGTAGTAAATGTAAGACAACTAGATAGAAATGTAGCAAATGCCTATTATCTAGGCGATGCATTGCCAGATGCTCAAGGTGGTTTTATTAATACATTTGGCTACAAAGGGTTAAGTGTTAGCATTATTTTAAATTATTCTTTTGGTGCTGAAAAACTCATCAGCTATACTAGAGAGAACAATGGTCGCAATCTTCAAAATAGCAATCAAAGTATTAACTTATTAGATCGCTGGCAAAAGCCAGGTGATATAGCAACTGTACCTAGACTTTCTACAGGAATTTCTGGACTTGGAAATCCTTTAATCCCCAATTCTACTAGGTATTTATATAACGAT
>JBMLQZ010000117.1:2710-5235 GCA_049241285.1 Chitinophagaceae bacterium
ACAAAATCTTGTTCAAAAGTTACATGGAATAAAAATTACTGTTTTTGCCAACGGTAATAATTTGGCATATTGGTACAAGCAAAAATCACCTGAAAATAGAAACGGAATTAAAGAATATAAATTCAGTTTTCCAGAAGCACAAAGCTTTACTTGGGGTGCAAGATTTGGATTTTAATTTTAAAATAACTTAGCAATGAATCTAACAAAAAAATATACTGCATTACTCCTTACAATAATAATCATCAGCAACAGTAGTTGTAAGAAATTTTTAGAACAAGAAACTCCTAATAAGATTGCTGTAACAGAAATATTTAAAGATTTTGAAGGAGCTAGAACAACACTTGTAGGCATTTACTCAAATTTAATGAGCTTCAGCTATTATTTACGAGATTTTACAATGTATCCTGATGTAGCAGGAGGCAATATTAAATATTCTAAATCATCAGCATTAGTATTGTCAAGAACGTACAACTTCACAAATACCAATTTCACATCAGAAAATGATATGAATAATTTTTATGAAATGGCATATAAATCCATTTATTCTATCAACAACATTGTTAGCGGAATTGACCAAGCTACAGATGCTAGTGTTTTTCAAAAGAATAGATTATTAGCAGATGCTTATACACTAAGAGCTTTGGTGCATTTTGATTTAATGAGAGTGTTTGCACAAGCCTACAACTTCACACCAGATGCTAGTCATACTGGCATAGTTATCAGAACAATCAATAAACCTGTTACAGATCCTATTCCACCAAAAAACACAGCCAAGGAAGTGTACGATCAAATTGTAAAAGACTTAGATACTGCTATTGTTCTCTTTAAAAATAGTGTTCCAGTTTATAGTAATGGAAATGAAAAAACTTGGTTATCAGAAAACGCTGCAAAAGCTTTATTAGCAAGGGTTTGCCTTTATAAAGAAGATTGGAATAGATCTATTTCACTGAATTCAGAAATCATTAATAGCAATAATTATCAGTTGCTTTCTACAAGTAATTATATTAACTCTTGGAGCAGAAAAAATATCTCTACTGAATCCATTTTCGAATTGGCATTTGGTAATAGAGTTGCTGGTAGCATAGGCGATTATTATAATCCTTATCCTAATTCATTAACTGTTCAATTTGCAGCTACCAACGATTTGTTAAGCATGTATCCAAATACAGATATCAGAGATTCAGCCAAATTATACACAACTGCTTCATTCAATAACATTACTTATTACTTCACAAGAAAATATCAAGGCAGAAACGATAGTGCTAATAATATAAAAATTATTCGTCTTTCAGAGGTGTATCTTAATAGAGCAGAAGCATATGCACAAACCAATAATCTTACTGCAGCACTGGCAGACTTAAACATAATTAGAAGAAGAGGCAACCCTTCTGCTTCAAACTTTATTTCTACTGATAAAAATATCATTCTAGATGAAATTTTTGCAGAAAGAAGAAGAGAGTTATGTTTTGAAGGACATTTATTTTTCGATATTAGTAGAACAAAAAGAAATTTAAGAAGGGTAGACTGTACAAGTGGAACACCAAATTTGAATTATCCAGATAGCAGATATGCAGTATCAACACCCATTAATCAATAAACTGTTTTTTATGAAAAAATATCTATTAGCAGCAACAATAATTTTAATAGTAGCAAGTTGCAAAAAAGAATATAAAGTTCAGGCTACATATGCAAAAGTTGCCATTGCAGCTACTTGGGCTAAGAAAGAACAATTTTATTCTCCCAAGCCACAAATTTACTTGGAGTCTACAGGCACATGGAGAAACTTTATTAGCTTTTCATTTACATCTGATGCTGAACCAGATAAAATTGGTTTTGCCAATCCATACGTACCAGGAAAAGGAACAAATGCTTTATACATGAACGTATTATACAGCACCAATCCTGGCACTACTGCAGATTCTGGCTATTATAATACAACCATTCCTAAATGTTTTCAATTTATTCCTAAAAGTGCAGACTCTACACATGTAGGCACCGTTGTTGTATTACCTCAAAAAGTAACCTTATACAGAAAAGATAAAACACCTTTTGATGTATATATAAGCCCTGCAACAAATCCAGGAACGTATAATACCCAAACCGGTGTATTTGAAATTGAAGTATCATTTGATGAATCGTCATTTGGTGGCCCTAAAAATATTGTAAGACGATACAGATTTACATCATAACCTAATTGAATAATAACCATGAAAAAAACGACCTTTTTAATGACCTCAATTATTGGCATAGGTGCAATTACTTGCTGGTCATTTACCATATCAAAACCCACCTATGAAGATGATATTGCTACATTAAGAAAATTATACAGCAGTGGCGATTACAACCAATGGCCAAAACCATCTATTGATGAAAGTGTAAAAGCAACTTTTAAAGATATTGGCAGTTTGGGAGAAGTACCTTACCCAGCAGATAATCAACCAAATGAGGATAAGAAAAATTTAGGCAAAATGTTATTTTTCGATCCTAGACTATCCTTATCAAATCAAATAGCCTGTGCATCTTGC
>JBMLQZ010000118.1:0-3369 GCA_049241285.1 Chitinophagaceae bacterium
AATCAAAAAATAAAAATGTTTTTTTTGCAGTCTTAAAATCACTCCATGTGCTACAGGCTACATTCATACAAAATATACCACATGTAGGCATATCATCTATTCTTACATCGGTTAATTCATTTACAAATTCTGTTATTCCAGGATTATGGGCAAATACAGCAACTGATTGAAAATTATTATTAAACAATGCTATTTGTTGATAGAAAATACTTGCAGGTGCATGATACAACTCATTAATGCCAATAACAGGTGGTATTTTTTGAAATTTGGTTGTATAAATTTCATAAAAATAGATAGCTGTTGTAAAAGCTCTATTGGCAGTGCTACTTATAAAAGCATCAATGGCAATTTTATTCTTTAGCAATCTACTAGCCATTGTTGGAGCATCGTTATGACCACGTTCATTTAAGGGGCGTTCAAAATCTGATAAGCCATTCATTGACCAACTACTCTTTGCATGACGTATCAATAACAATTGCTTCATAAATGTGGGTTTAATTAATATCCACGTACATTTTTTCCTTCAATAAAATTCAAGAATGCTTTATTACAAACTCTATTGCCGCCTGGAGTTGGATAGTTACCTGTAAAATACCAATCTCCAGTATTTGTAGGGCAACTATCATGTAAGTCTTCAATGGTTTGATAGATTACTTGAATAGGAAAAACAGTATCTGGTGGTGTTATTAATTCTGCAATTTTAATAGAAATTTCTTCTGTTGTAAATGGCTTATAAATTTGTCGAACTACATTTTCAGTATGTAGCTGATTGGTGCGTTGCAATTCTTTTATTTTTTCTTGTACTTCTACTAAAATATGTTCTTGTCCTCTATCTTTTAATAATTCAATTGCAGCTCTAAACGCAATAAAGTCGCCTAGTTTGCTCATATCAATACCATAACAATCTGGGTATCTAATTTGTGGAGCCGATGATACAATAATTATTTTTTTAGGCTTTAAACGACCAAGCATTCTTACAATGCTTTCTTTTAATGTAGTACCACGTACAATGCTATCATCAATTACAATTAATGTATCTTGATAATTACGAACAGTGCCATACGTAACATCATAAACGTGTTGCACCATTTCGTTTCTATTATCGTCTTGTGTAATAAATGTTCTTAGCTTAACATCTTTAATTGCAATTTTTTCTTGACGTATTTTGCGTGTAATCATTTCTTGCAACTTCTCCTCTGTAATATCGTTGCCCCAGCTTAAAATACGTTGTACTTTTATTTGATTTAAATAGTCTTCCATTCCTTTTACTAAACCGTAAAAAGCAACTTCTGCTGTATTAGGTATGTAAGAAAAAATAGCATTTTTTAAATCGTAATTAATATCTTCTAAAACTCTTTTACTTAAATGATATCCCAAAGCAATTCTTTCTCTATAAATTTTTTCATCGCTACCTCTGCTAAAATAAATACGTTCAAAACTGCAAGCTCTTCTTTCTTTTGGCTCAACAATTTTTTCAATGCTATAATTTCCTTCATCATCTACAATTAAAGCAGTACCTGGCATTAATTCTGCAACTTCATTTTCACCCACATTAAAAGTGGTTCTAATAGAGGCTCTTTCACTTGCTGCTACAATTACTTCATCGTTAATATAATAATATGCAGGACGAATGCCATGAGCATCTCTCATTACAAAACTATGTCCATTGCCTACCAAACCACCTATAGTATAGCCACCATCAAATAATGGAATAGCTTTTTGTAATACGGAAACTAAATTGGCATTGTTGGGATTTTCTTCATCGGCTTTTACCAAAAAATGATGAATTACTTCCATCATAGCAGCTAAATCGCTTTGCTTTTGAAATTCTCCAGGATTAATATTTAATAAATCGTACAGTTCATCGGTATTTACTAAATTAAAGTTTCCAGCTAAAGCCAAGTTTCTACCAGGTTGCGTATTTCTTTTGATAAATGGATGGCAAAATTCTAGATTATTTTTTCCTTGTGTACCATAGCGTAAATGTCCCAATAACAATTCTCCTAAATAAGGCACATGCCCCTTCATTAAGCCGGGATGATTTTTTATATCTGGTTGATATTTTTCTAATTCTTGAAGTTCTTGCCCTATTTTAAAAAAAATATCTGCAATTGGTTGTTGAGCGTTGCTGCGTAATCTTGATAAAAAAGGGTATCCTGGCTCTACATTTAATTTTACTGAAGCAATTCCAGCACCATCTTGACCACGATTATGTTGCTTTTCCATTAAAAGGTATAACTTATTTAACCCATAAGTTACCGAACCATGCTTTTGTAAGTAATAAGAGAAAGGTTTGCGTAAACGAATGTAAGCAAGGCCACATTCATGTTTAATTTCATCGCTCATTTAGTAAAGCTATTTATTGGCTTTTATGTTGTACTTTCATAAAAACCATGATTGCAATTAAGAAAGTGCAAATATGGTGATAATTTAAGAGAAGAAAAACAAGTATCATATTTAACCATACAATTTGTTTTATAATTGTGTAAACGTTTTTAAACAATTATAAAAAACCGATAGATATACTTATATTTTTGCTATATGAAGGATTTTTTTATTACCGAAACCTGTCAAACTTGTAAACAAAGCCAAACGTCCATTATTTGTAAAACCAAGCATGAATTTTTAGATAAAATAAATGAAGAAAAAGTAAGTAACGTATACAAAAAAGGACAAACAATATTTAATGAGGGTTCTTATCCATTTGGAGTTTTTTGCCTTAACGAAGGAAAAATTAAATTAAGCAGATTAGGAGATGATGGTAAAGAACAAATAATTAGACTATTAAAAGGTGGAGATGTTTTAGGATACAGAGCTTTATTAAGCGGTGAAAGGTATAGTGCAAGTGCTATTGCTTTAGAAGATACTAAGGTTTGCTTTATTCCAAAAGATTTATTTATTGTAATTCTGAAACAAGATGCTGGCTTAGCATTTGAAATGATGAAGCTTTTAAGTAATGAACTGCATAAAGCAGAAATAAAGCTTACTCATTTAGCACAAAAGCCTGTAAGAGAACGATTAGCTGAAACATTATTATTTATAAAAGAAACTTATGGATTTGAAGCAGATGGAGAAACGTTAAGTGTAAGATTATCAAGAGAAGAGATTGCTAATTTGGTTGGTACAGCTACTGAAAGTACCATTCGATTATTATCAGAATTTAAGAAAGATGGAATGATAGATTTAGACGGAAAAAAAATTAAATTACTTAAGCCAAAGGCACTTTTACAAACAGCTAATTTGCAAGATTAATTAGTTTATATATTATACATAAATTAAAAGCTACCTATAAACAGTGGGTAGCTTTTTTATTTGAAAGATGATACATCAATAAATTAAAACATGACAAAAATCATCTTTCAAATTGAG
>JBMLQZ010000119.1:0-1517 GCA_049241285.1 Chitinophagaceae bacterium
TGCAGGCATGCTTGTTTACCATTATGATGAAAAAAAGCCGCAAGACAATTTCTTGGAATTAAGGTATTGTACTACTGGTAATAAGTATTGTTACGATAAAAGTTGTTCTTTTTGTAAAGACCAACCAACCAATTGTAATGGTCAACAAACCACAGTTGATGTTTTTTCATTTCATTTTTCAGCAACATTTTTACACCAGTTTACACATAATGTAAAATTGAGCAACAGAAAAGATGAGGTTTTGGCATTTAAACATCCGCATGCTTTTACAAAAGTGTTTCCTATTTGTACCAAAAAACGCAATGTTTTAGATTCATTACTAAATCATAGCTATAGTGGTGCATTAGAAAATATTTTTATTAATGCAAAAGTGCATGAACTGTTGCTATACAGCCTTGATTGTTTGGTTGATGAGAAAGAAGAAGGCTTTACTTGTAAATTTTTAGAGGATGAGCGTAGCCGTGAGGGCATTTACAAAGCAAGAGATATTTTATTACAACATATTGGCGACCCAATTACTATTAAAGAATTGAGTAGAAAAGTTGCCATGAATGAGTGTTATGTTAAAAAAGGATTTAAAGAAATTTTTGGTACCACCATTTTTGATTTTTACCAACAACAACGCATGGAACATGCAAAATATTTATTGTACGAAAAGGGATTAAGTGTTACTGATGTTTCTGCCTCTTTAGGATATTCATCTATCTCACATTTTTCTGCGGCGTTTAAAAAACATACGGGCTTAAAACCTTGTGAATTATTGAAATAAAATAAAAACCGCTACCTTAAATAGCGGTTTTTTTATTGCAGAAAATATTTTTGGGGCTATCAACATTTGTAATTCTCTCAACAGTAGTGTACCGTTTTTCGTTACAAATCCTCAGCCTTCGTTCCTCAGGCTTGTGGGTTTTTCACTTCAACCGGTAGCCTTTCAGCTACAACTCATTTAGCGACTTTTGTTTGATAAGAATGTATCTAAACCATTGACCAATATATAAGGATTAATAAAGGTTCTATCACTAAATAGTTGATATAAGCTTATGAGCCCAAAGGCTGCTAGATTGAACAAAGTAGCTGCCGACGAAGGAGGCACTACTTGTGAAAGCTGGAACTAATGTTGAACAAGGTTTTACAGATGAAAGCCCCTAAAAAAAGTCCTTCTAAAAAAAATATTTCAGAAGGACTTTAAAGTATGTATTGATTACTGAATTATAACTCTCCAACCATATCTACAGGAATCACCCATGCATCGAATTGCTCTGCTGTCATGTGTTCAAAATCGAGCCCTTTAAGTTTGTATTCTAAAGCAGCTTGCTTTAATGTAATGCCACGTTTATGGGCATCTTGAGCAATTGCTGCTGCATTGTAATACCCAATTTTAGTATTTAAAGCAGTTACCAACATTAAACTATTATCTACATGCTTTTTAATATTGGCTTCTAACGGTTCTATACCAACAGCACATTTATCGTTAAAGCTTACACAACCTTCAACTATTAATCTTGCACTGTGTAAAA
>JBMLQZ010000120.1:0-5957 GCA_049241285.1 Chitinophagaceae bacterium
TAGCAATAAAGCAAAGCTCATGAGCCTTATTATGTAATAAAATAGCTTGCTCTTGCATTGATGTATCTTTAATAGTAATTGTTGGATGTAAGATTACTTCACTAAAACGTCCTCCACCATTATCGGTTTCAATCATTGTTCCAACTGCATTATCAGAGTAAGCTACCACTATTACACCAGCAACTGCACACAAATGCAAATACCAAAGCATATGACAAGATGCTAAAGAAGCCACTAATAAATCTTCAGGGTTATATTTTGTAACATCGCCTCTAAAAGCTGCATCTGAAGAACCATGAATAATAGGTTTATGAATAGATTGAATGGTATAACTTCTATCATATTTTGTATACCCATCAGTTCCCGTTCCGCTATTGCCTGTCCAAACTATACTAGTTTGATAATGATGTATTTTCTTCATTGATCTGATAATTCTATCACATTTTTCTGCCTGCTTTTTCCCACAAAACAGATTGATTTCCTTTTAAATACCGAACAATTCCTGCAAGAACAGCCCAATTCATCATACAGAAATAATAAGGTATAAATAACAATTTCACTTTTACTTGTCTACTTTCAAAAAACCAACCTAGTAAAGCCATTGAATAAAAAGATACTTGACCAATGAGTAATAATGTAAAAATTAAAGATGGTTCATCAATTACAATTAACCAGTTGAAAATAAAAGCAGCAATCATGAAGAAAGGCGTAATAGTCCATCTCAAGACTCGATGACTAATGTATTGAAAACTAAGTAATGGATATGGAATAGGAAGTAACAAACTTTTTAACCAAACTATAGATTGTATGCCACCAGCAGCAATACGTATTTTACGCTTCAATTCTTCTTTTATATTCTCAGAAGTGTTTTCAGAGGCATATGCATTAGGCTCATAAATAATAGTGTATCCATTTTTAGCAATTAACATAGAAATCATAAAATCATCAATAATACTATTTGCAGGCACAGGTTGGTATAAACTGGTTCGTACACTAAATAATTCGCCTGCTGCACCAACTACAGAATACAACTCAGAGTCCCATGATTTTAATTTACTCTCATATTTCCAATACATGCCTTCACCAGCAGTAGCATCTGCAGTAGCATCTATCTGCACTCTTTTTTCTCCAGAAACAGCACCTACTTTCGGATTTACATAATGCCTTGCAATATTGATTAATGCTGTACTATTTAAAAAAGTATTTGCATCGGTAAAAACAATGGTTTCTGTAGTCACTTGTTGCACAGCTCTATGCATTGCAGCAATTTTTCCTTTTCGTTCTGCACTATGTAATAATTGAATATTAGGATATTTAGCTACAATAGAAGGCGTTTCATCTGATGATCCATCGGTTACAAATATGTACTGAATTTTATCTGAAGGATATTGTAGTTGTAAGGTATTCTGAATTTTCTTTTCAATAAAATCGGCTTCATTATAAGCAGCTACTACAACTGTTAAAGAAGGCAAATTATCGAAACTTGGTGCTACAAACTTTCCTTTAAAAATTCGCTTTATTAATACCAATACAAACAAAACAATTCCATATCCTAAATAGGTATAAAAAATAATAAATAAACTTATCCAAAAAGCTGTTTTCATAAGTAGTTAGCTAAAGGGTTTGCTTACAAGATATATTTAAACTAGAACTTGAATGCTATACGAATGTAGTAGAATATTCATGAAATACTTGTAGTATTAACCAGTGTATTTGTTGCAAGAATGATAAAATTGAACATTCAGCAATAGTCTTTATTAAAATCTACAAAAACAGGTGTTTACTAAGTAAAATAATATTAGTAGTGATAATATTGTTTTAATTACCTTTAAATACGGAAATACTATGCTGTTTCAATAACTTTTTGCCATAAACCTAAATACCCATGTACGGACTTGTAAATAAATCTATAGAAGAATTAGTAACACAACAATTTGGAGAGCAGAAGTGGGAAGAAATAAAACTAAGAAGTGGTGTAGATGTTGACTTTTTTTTAAGTAACGAACCTTATGACGATGAGATTACTTTTAAACTTGCCACAACAGCTGCTCAAGAATTAAATGTAACAGTTGATGATGTGTTAACACTATTTGGTGAATTTTGGGTTTTAGATACTGCTAAAAAAAAGTATGGCGATTTAATGGCTGCAGGTGGCGATAACTTAAAAGATTTTTTAATTCACCTACCTAATTTTCATGATAGAATTATCTTGCTTTTTCCAAAAGTAATGCCCCCAGAATTTAGTGTTTCAAATATAACTGACAACAGTTTATACTTACATTATAAATCAAAAAGAGAAGGGCTGCAAGCCTTTGTTTTAGGACTTTTACAAGGATTAGGAAAAATGTATCAAGTATCTGTAACAATTGAAAATATTCAAAAGAAAGCAGATGGACATTCGCATGAGATTTTTAAAATAAGCTGGTAAGATGTTACAAACAGAATCGCAATTTTCGTTTACAAGCACACAACTCAATAGGCTATTCCCCTTTTACATGCTTATAAGTGCAGATATGCGTATTATAGAAAAAGGAAATAGTTTAAAAAAAATTACTCAATCAACAGAAATAAATTCACTTTTTACAGATTGCTTTTTTGTAAAAAGACCAGAAATGGAATTGGTGAATTTTGATACTTTAAAAGCAAATACTAATAAACTAATTCTCTTTCAATACACACAAGGCAAAACTTTTACATTAAAAGGACAATTAGAATACATAGAAGCAAATAATGAATTATTATTCTTAGGATCTCCTTGGTTTAAATCAATTGAAGAAATAAAAGAAAACGAGCTTACGCTTAACCATTTTGCTGCCAACGATCCGTTAGTTGATTTACTTCATTTAATAAAGGCACAAGAAATTATTAATAACGATAGCAAAAGTTTGCTAACTACTATCAATAAACAAAAAAATGATTTAAAAAAATTCTCACTCATCGCTCAAGAAACAGTAAATGGGGTAATCATTACAGATAAACATGGTAATATAGAATGGATAAATAAATCGTTTAGCATTATTACTGGCTATAATTTTGAAGAGGTTGTAGGTAAAAAACCTGGCCATATTTTACAAGGCGAAAAAACAGATGTTGCCACAGTAAATTATTTACGTCGCCAAATACAATCAGGGCTTCCATTTGAATGTGAACTGCTCAATTACCACAAAGATGGACGGCCATATTGGATAAAAATTAATGGGCAACCCATTTTTGATATTCATGGAAATATTCAACAATTCTTTGCTTTAGAAGAAGATATTACACAAAGAAAACTTGCAGAAGATGCTTTACGTGTAGCAGAAGAAAGATGGCAATTTGCTTTAGAAGGTGCAGGAGATGGTGTTTGGGAATACGATGTACTTGAAAACAAAACCTATTATTCTGTAGCTTACAAACGCATGTTGGGTTATGAAGATGATGAAATGAAGAATGATATTGAAGAGTTTAGAAGCAGAGTTCACCCAGATGATTTATACATTATTAATAACGATAATGAAGCTTATGAAAAAGGCTTAATTAATTTTCATAAACGAGAATACAGAATTAGGAATAAAGAAGGTAATTATATCTGGATTTCTGATAGAGGTATGGTTATTTCAAGAGATGAAAATAATAGACCTGTAAGATTTATTGGCACCCATACAAATATTACCGATAAAAAAATTGCCGAACAAAAACTAGAAGTTCAACGCCGGTTTTATGAAGATGTACTAAATGAAATTCCTTCTGATATTGCTGTTTTCGATACACAACACCGTTATTTATTTTTAAACCCAATTGCAGAAAAAGACGAAGCTTTAAGAAAATGGATGATTGGCAAAAAAGATGAAGACTTATGCCTTGTTAAAAATAAACCACTTTCAATTGCACAAGAAAGAAGAACACTTTTTAACCAAGTAGTTTTCAGCAAAAAAATGCTTGTTTGGGAAGAAACCATTACCAATGACAACGGTGAAACAGAATATTTTTTACGGAATATGTATCCTGTATTAAATGATCAAGGTGAGGTTACTTTAGTTATAGGTTATGGTATGAATATTACTGAAAGACGCACTATTGAAAAAGAAATTGAGCGAAAAGAAAAACGATATAGAGATTTATTCAATTATAGTCAAGCACTTATTTGTACACATGATTTAGAAGGTAATATTCTTTCGGTAAATCCTACCATTTGTAATTTACTTGGATATACTACAGAAGAAATGGTTGGACACAATTTATCAGCTTTCATTTCTAAAAAAGATGTTGACAAATTCCAATCAAACTATTTAGATGTAATTCAACAAGAAGAAGTAACGAATGGTTTATTTAAAGTAATTAGTAAAGCTGGTGAAAGCATTTATTTGTTATATAAAAATTATAAGGTAATAGAAGAAGAATTAGAACCTTATGTAATTGGATTTTCTCAAGATATTACAGATAGAATAAAAGCAGAAAATGAGTTGCTAATTGCCAAAAAAATGACAGAAGATTCTGCAAAGGCAAAAGAAAAGTTTTTGGCCAATATGAGCCACGAAATTAGAACCCCCATGAATGGTATTTTAGGTATTGCTGGTTTAATTTCAAAAACAAAACTTACACCACAGCAGCAGAATTATGTAAAGCTTATAAAGGAATCTGCAAATAACTTATTGGTAATTGTGAATGATGTATTAGATATTGAAAAAATTGGTGCAGGAAAATTAGAGTTTGAAAGTATTCACTTTAAAATGGGTGATAAACTTCAAACCGCTTTACAATCTTTCCAATATAAAGCCGAAGAAAAAGGTGTGTATCTGCAATTAAAAAATAATCTTCCAAAAGACTTAGTAGTAAAAGGCGATCCATTTAGGCTAAGTCAAATTTTCAACAATCTAATAAGTAATGCCCTGAAATTTACTCAAAAAGGTACCATTACAGTTTGTGCAGATACAATTAGTAGTAATGCAAAAGAAAGTGAAATTGAATTTAAGGTAATAGATACTGGTATTGGCATTCAAAGTGATAAGCTTGCCTATATTTTCGATCCATTTATTCAAGCATCTTCAGATACCACAAGAAAATATGGAGGTACGGGTTTAGGATTAACTATATGCAAAAGTTTAATTGAAATGCAAGGTGGTAATATTTCAGTTTCTAGTAAAGAAAATGTTGGAACCACTTTTACATTCTTAATTCCGTTTGAAATAGGAAATGAAAACGAAATTGTTGAAGACGAAATTACCATTGGTGTAGATAATCAAAGATTTGGCAAAAAGAGAATTTTGGTTGCAGAAGATGTTGAGTTAAATAGATTTATTATTAAGCATATTCTTGAATCTTGGGGTGTTGAAATAGATATAGCTTACAATGGACATGATGCTGTAGAAAAACTAAAGACCAACGATTATGATATGATACTTATGGATATTCAAATGCCAGTAATGGATGGTATTGAAGCTACACAAGTAATTAGAAGTTTAGATGATGTTAAAAAAGCAAACGTTCCTATCATTGCTTTAACCGCTAACGCTTTAAAAGGTAATGAGAATATTTATGTAGATGCTGGAATGAACGCTTCTGTAACTAAGCCATATACTGAACAAAAATTGTTTAGTACCGTAAATGCCTTTTTTAATGGAGAAGAAAATATTACAATTACTGATGTTGCTATAAATTATGAAGATAAAGACCCAATCTCAACTGCTCATGAAAAACTGTATGATTTAGTTACCATAAATAAGTTAGGCAACAATAATGTACTGTTTGCCAAATCACTATTAAAAATGTTTATAGACAAAGTGCCTAACGATGTTGCAAAAATGGTAAACTTATGCAAAGAAGAAAATTGGGAAGAAATAGCCTTTGTAACACATAAACTTAAAGCAAGTATACAAAGCCTGAATATTACAAAAGTAAAATCAATAGTAGCAGCTTTAGAAGAAGTAGATAAGCATTCAATGCTAGATCGTATTGCAATTGAATCTTTAATTAACGAG
>JBMLQZ010000120.1:5967-7875 GCA_049241285.1 Chitinophagaceae bacterium
TATATTGATATTGTAGTTAGTCAAATGAAAGAAGAACTTTCTACAATGTAATAAACAGTAGGTTATACTAATTTTTTTTCTAGAACAATAAAGTGCAAAGGCTCTACTGGTATGCCAAAAAGTTCATCAATATCAAATGGTTTTGTTTCTCCTGTTGGTGAATATCCATTTCTTTTATACCATTCAATTAATTCAACACGTAAATCAATAACAGTCATAAAAATGGCTGAAAGTTGCTTTTCTTTTGCATAGTTTTCAGCTGCCGCCAAAAGCTGTTTACCAATTCCTTTTGCTTGCTCAAAAGGCGATACTGACAGCATTCCTAAATACAATTTGGTATCTTGTATTTGTAAATGCACACACCCTATAATTACATTTGACTCATTGGTATATTGTACAATAATTGATTGTTCGTCGGCAAAAATTTCTTGTATTTCTGTTCTATCAGTTCTTAAACTACCTTTTAATAAATGAGCTTCTGTTGTCCAACCTTTGGTTGAAATTTCTCCTCTATATGCACTATTTACAAGTTTAACTAACGCATCTATACTTTCTGGCACAGCAATGGATAATGGCATCTTTACAATTTTTCGAACTGCGAATTAAACGAATAATCGTAACTAGTACGAATTTAATTTTATAAGTAACAATACCTAAAACAGTATGTTTAATAACACTTGATTGGTTTACCGTCTAGTAAATTTTTTAAGTAATCAAATTCAATTTAACTATTAATTTGTAGCCATTCTTTAGGGCTAACTTGGGTAACTTTTTTAAATGCCCTATTAAATGTAGCCTTACTATTAAAGCCACAATCAAAAGCTATTCCTAATAACGTTTGTTTTTTATGCTCACCTTGTTGCAACATTTCTATTACCATTTGAACTCTGTGATAATTAATAAAATCATTAAAACTCATACTAAATCCATTATTGATTGCTTTAGATAATACTGATGCATTTGTGTGCATTTTCTTTGCTAAATCTGGTAATGATAACTCAGGATTTTTATAAAGTTGATTTACAACAACAGCGGTAATTAATTTTTCTTTCCAATCATTTATCCAATCAATATCTGCTTCTAAAACGGTATCATTAACTTCTATAATTGGAATTTCTTCATAAGTAGTTTCAATATCGTTAACACCATTATTTGCAGGTAATAATAACAATGTTTTTTGAGTAATAATATCAGTAATAAAATTGTGTTTTGTAATAATTCTATTAGCATATCCGCTAACAGCTATGTAATAAAACAATATAGAGAATACAAAATAACCCCACCAATTTCCTCCATAATCAATATCAATAAATATTGATAGTATAAAGAAAAAAATGCGTAAAAGCAAAATCAACAAAAAAGCTACTAAGAAATTACGAACCCATTTAAACAACATTGTATCTGCATTACTAACCACTTGTTGTAGCAGTTTTGTATAGGCATTATAATAACGAATACTTGCAATGAAATACAGTATCATACTTACATAGCCTGCAATTTGATACCATAAATCAAAATCTTTATCAATACCATCGGAATAAAAAAAGTATTGCTTAAGCACCCACTTATCAGTTACAAAAACGATTATTGAATAAAACAGGTACAAACAACCTGGTAATAAATGAATGGCCTGTTTTTTAGTAAATTGAAATGATGGATTTAATAAACTTTGTACGTAAAAAAACACCATTGGTCCCATAAAAAATAATTGCTGAAATGGTGTATAAAACAAAATATCTCTGTATGGTAATGCATCGTACCAACCTGCAAAACCTAACATCCAAGGACAGATATATAATACTGAGAAGAATAAAAACAATCCAAGCCATTTATCTGCAATTTGCTCATTTACATTTCCTTTATACCAAAGCAAAAATGCATATACCAAGCCGTGTACAAAAAATATTA
>JBMLQZ010000120.1:7885-10861 GCA_049241285.1 Chitinophagaceae bacterium
TAAATACAAAACAAAACACAATAAGAATATGTAATCAATTAATTAATATATTAAGTATAAAATATCAATTGAGGTAAAATATTGTTATGGTTGAATATAAACTATGACTGGTTTATACGCTACACTTCTACTTTCAATATTTACAGAATATATACCATTCAATAATTGATTTTGCAAATTAAATGGCACGGTATTAATACCTTTTGTAGCTGCAAATAGGTTACTATAAACTACTTTACCGCTTCTTAAATCAACTATTTTTATCACCATATTTGCCGTTACCAAACTAGTAAATGCACAAGTAAATTTGCCATTTGAAACAGGATTAGGAAACACACTAATTCGTTGATTAGCAATGGTATTAATATACTCGAAATTTTGTTTGCTAAACAACACATCTGCTATGGTTGCATTCACATCAGTTAAAGTTCCAGAAGGAATTTCTATTGAAAAAACAACAGTACTTACATCGTTTAAAGTAAGTGCTTGATTGCCTAATGAACTCGTAAATTGATTAAGACTAACCGCATAATTTTGCAAATCACCCCCTAAGTTCATTACATAGGTTGGCTGATCTTCAAAACGAGTAATGGATTTTTTTAGAATAGTAATACGTAAACGATGATTGCCTATTGCTTTAAATCGAAGTGTTTTAAATTGAGATAAATTTTCGGTTCCACCACCTCCCTTTAATACTTTAAAAGCAGTGATATAACTAGATGATTTTGCTTGTAATTGAATATTTCTATACAAAGGATATTCATCTTCTGCTGTACCAACAATTTTGGTGGCATTACTTACAATAAACTGATTCACCTTTGTTGTAACGGTATCGTAATTTAAGGCCCAAGTTCCATCGCTCATGTACAACAAGTCTTGAATTTGATTATTTGTTAATAATCTTAAATCGTTTTCATAAGCATCTTTAATTGGTATTGTAACAACAGAAACACCATTTGCCGCTATGTTGGCGGTAATAATTTTTGTTTCTTTATTAGATAATTCATTCAAACGTTCATCTACTTCAAAAACAGCTTGAGTTTGGTTGGTTCTATTTCTAATTTTTAAAACTAAATTTTCTTTAACCCTCTTTCCTTCAATAATGAATACAGATGGTAATGCATGAAAACTGCCAATAGTTTCAATAGGTGCAATAGCTTCTACCTTTTTTAATACTTCTAAAATTAAATCTGTAACAAGGTGTGGTGCATTTGCCCAAAGTTGAAAATTATACATCTCATCTTCATTCACAAAATATTTTGTTAGCCAATTAGATTGAAATGAAAAAGTTGGTCTTCCTGCTTTTGTACCTATGGTAAAACTTGTTGCGTATTCAATTACGTTATTTTCTTTCTGTATTGTATATCTAACAAACTTCAATCCCTTTAAAGTGAAGTCTTCTATATGTAATAATTTACCTTCTCTTAACCTATCACATATTGCTTTTGTGTGCGTATAAACAGAGCCTACTGTTTTAGTAGCAAAAGCAACCGCTTTACATTTTTTTTGCTGAGTAAAATCAATTGAACGAACTTCTACAGCATTGGTAAAATTGGTTAAATCGGTTGGTGTAGTAACGTAAACAACATAACCTGCATCGTACACTTTTGTAGGCATTATATTTTCTAAACGCACATTTTGCGTACTTTGAATTTGATTGGTTTGTTGTGTTGCAACATCAATATTTTGCAGCAATGAAGCGTTTTGATAATGAACACTTGTATGCAATCCATTTTTATATTGTTGCAATGTTCTTTGTGCAATAATATCGCCTAAACTTTTACTTTCCAATCCACCGGAATTACCAGTATACACACTATCTCCTACCAAAAAAGTGGGTGGAAAACTATCTCTATCAATAATGCTATTTTTAGGAATCACTGATGCATAAACTACCAAATCATTAAAGTCATTATCTGTAATAGTATCTCTACGTATATCTTCAAAACCCATTAATATTTTTTCTGAAAGTGTATCATCAATTAATACAACATGCTTTTTTAAAGAAACAGAATCTTCTGGGTTAAATCTTGCATTTGAAAATATTTTCCATTTACCATTTGTAACTTCTGTTCCATTCCATCCATCTGCAATTAATACAAAACCAATGCCTGTTCTTGGCGGAAATTTTCCTAAATACACTTTATCGCCAGCAGTTAAACCACCACCAAATCCACCTTTGGAGGCATTTGGAAAAATAATTTTAATTTGACTATTAGATGGTGGACTAGTTAATGGAGCATCAATATTAAAAGTATAATATCCTAAAGAATTTCTATAAATAGCTCCTTCATCTACAAAGGTTATCCATACATCTGCAGAATCTCTTAAATTAATTGTTTCTGGTTTGGTGCTACTTAAATAGTTAGGATTATAAATAGGCACTGGTCTATATTCTGGCAAGGTAGCTTCTACGCTATTTTTAAAGGCAACAGAAATAGGATCTCTTGGAGTAAGTAAATAATTAGGTGTTCCTTCAAAATTATATGTACCAATATAAGAGTACTGAGCATCAGCATTTTTTGCTATACTTAATGAAAGCGTAAGAAATAAAAAGTACAAGAAAAATTTACGAGAGCCCATAAATAGTAGAATATATTACAAAGTTATAGTATTACTACTACAAAATAGATTTAATTTTAATGCTTATAAAATTGCGATTAACTTTTAATGCAAATGGAACAAATAGTTTATGAAAAAGTTGAATACACTATGTAGTTTTAAGTTTAAATAAATCTTTCACCATTTTAGAAAATATTCTTCTAGCTAATACTTTATCGTAAAAAGGTAAAAAACGCCAATAACCTTTGTAATTAAAAATCCATCTACAGATTCCTGAAATATCTTTTTGCTTAAAACAACGCCTAATGTCTCTATCAAAAATAGCAATTTCTGTTTCTTTGTTGGTTTTAGTAGTTTTTGAAAATTGGGTTCTAATATTGCCACTAACCATTTCTTTTATAGCATGTATAAAAT
>JBMLQZ010000121.1:0-3914 GCA_049241285.1 Chitinophagaceae bacterium
ATGTTGCCTATTCAGATAGTGTTTCTGTAAAAATGCAAATTTTGAATAGAAACAATGTTACCAACAACATAGTTATTGGTAAATTTAAAAAGATAGCTGCTAATGATACAGCCACAATTAGAGCACAAATAGATACTAAGGCTTATACAGGTAATAACACTTTATTTATTGATGTTAATCCAACCAATTCACCCGTTGAACAATATCGTTTCAACAATTTCTTATATAAAAATTTCTTTGTAAAAATTGATGATAAGAAGCCGCTGTTAGACGTAACTTTTGATGGTGTACATATCTTAAACAATGATATTGTTTCGTCAAAACCAGCAATACGAATTGAACTAAAAGATGAGTCAACTTTTCAATTATTAAATGATACATCTTTGGTTACTGTTCAACTTCGATATCCTAATTTTTCTATGAGAAGATTTAGATTTAATAATGATACCCTACGTTTCACGGCAGCAACTTCTCAAGACAATAAAGCCATTGTAGATTTTTCACCTTATTTGCAAGAAGATGGTGATTATGAATTGATAGTGACTGGAAAAGATAAAAGTGAGAATACATCTGCTACTCAAGAGTATCGAGTGGCGTTTAAAGTGTACAACAAACCAATGATTAGTAATGTGTTTAATTATCCAAATCCATTTACAACATCTACCGCTTTTGCCTTTACACTAACAGGTAGTGAAGTGCCACAGAATATTAAAATTCAAATACTTACTGTTACTGGTAAAATTGTAAGAGAAATTACTAAAGCAGAATTAGGGCCAATAAGAATTGGCAATAATATTACAGAGTTTAAGTGGGATGGTACAGATATGTTTGGAGCAAAACTTGCTAATGGTGTTTATTTATACAGGGTACTTACCAATTTAAATGGTAATACATTAGACAAGTTTAAAACAACCGATAGAAATGGCGGTAATGTAGATACTGATAAATTTTTTAAAGCAGGATACGGAAAGATGTATTTGATGCGATAACTTTGCATTATGAAAAATGTAGGAATTGGTACAAGAGTGATTAATTTTTTGATAGATACGATTATTATTTTTTTAATCAGTCTTTTTTCTTTTAAAGCTTGGAATTGGTATGTACGTTTCTATGGGTTATTCCCTATTAATTTTGGAACACTTTTCTTTAGCATATCTTTTATTTATTATACTTTTTTTGAAACAATTTTTGCAAGAACCCCTGGTAAATGGTTAAGTTACAGTAAGGTAATTAATGCAGATGGAAGTAAGGCAAATGTGTTAAAAGTAATGCTAAGAAGTTTGATACGAATAACCGTAATTGATTGCTTCTTTATTCCATTTTTAGACAAGCCTTTACACGATTTTGTAAGTAAAACAGAAGTGGTAGAAATTTAAAGATAGGAGTACTAAAATCTCTTTTTTATCCATAATTCTATTGGTTTTTCCACAAAATAATACATGCCAATAGAGAGTAATAATATGATTGGAAAATTAAAGAGGTAATTGTGAGTTACATAACTAAAAAGTAGTTCGCTTAAAATACCTAGATGAAGCATGTAAAAACAATAAGAGCTTTTTCCTAAAACATCGAAAATTTTCGAAGATAAAATGCTGGTAATGATTGTTTTTTCAGTTATCAATCCCCATAACAAAATACCAATTGCAGGGGGGAGAAGAAAATTATTTATTAATAAACCTTTTGTTCCATAAAAGCTAAAATCTTCATTGCCTTTTACTGCAATTAAACAAGTAATTACTAAACATATGAATGTGATACCTATAAAAGTGAAATAGTTATTCTTATTAACTTTTAGCGTATTTTTTTGGTACATAATGGCTAACTGTATACCAACAATAAAATCGAAACATCTGCCAAAGAATGTTCCATAACCTACAAAAGATATATCAGCAAATAAACCATAAAAGCTATCATTGTTTAAAAGTATATACAATAAAAAGCCAAGTAGATATAAGCTTAATAGAACAATAAACGTATTTGTTTTTTTGATGAAAATGAAAAGGAATGGAGCTGTAAAGTAAAAGGTTTCCTCAACCGTTAATGTCCAACCTTGAGCAACTCCTGTAAGTAATAAATCTTTAAAATAACCTCTTATAAAAGTGATATTAGCAATAAACGTCCACCATTTTTCATGATTAAATATCACATAAATATTTCCAGAATTCCAATAATAAATGAATGTAATAATAGTTAGTAAAAAGTATATAGGATAAATTCTTGCAAATCTATTTTTTAGATAAGTAAACATCCACTGTTTATTGAATTGAATAGAATCAGCATATCTTGTATAAATTAAAAAACCACTTAGAACAAAGAAAATACTTACACCAATATACAGTTCTTGAAAAAAAGAATATCCCCAACTGCCTACCCATTTTTTTTGGATAGGATAATGATGTAAAAAAACAATAAAAGCTGCTACTGCTCTTAAACCTGTTAACGCAGGAAAATATATTTTACTATTATTGTTTTTACTGTTTATTGAATCGGGCATTTTGAATGGTCAATTGCTACTTACAACAATGCCCTTCTAATTTTTTAAAAGGGCATTGTTATATACTGAAATTATTTTTTAAGCTTCTATCATTTCTCTTAAATATTGTTTCTTTTCTTCTTTGAAAGCTTTTCTTGGCTGCAAACCTAATAGTTGAAACATGGTATTATCTTCATCAAAACTTGGGTTTGGTGTGGTTAACAATTTATCTCCAGCAAATATTGAATTTGCACCTGCCATAAAACATAAAGCTTGTTCAGCTATGCTCATATCAGTTCTTCCAGCACTTAAACGAACCATTGTTTTCGGCATTAAAATTCTTGCTGTTGCAATCATTCTAACCATATCCCAAATATCTACTTTTTGGTTATTTTCTAATGGTGTTCCTTTTATAGGTACCAAAGCATTAATTGGTACACTTTCAGGATGTTCTGGTAAAGTAACCAAAGTATGTAACATGTTTATTCTATCATCATGTGTTTCACCTAATCCAATAATTCCACCACAGCAAACAGTAACACCGGCTTTTCTTACATTTTCAAGTGTTTCTAATCTATCGTCATAAGTTCTGGTAGTAATTATTTCACTATAATGTTCTTTGCTAGTATCTAAGTTGTGATTGTATGCATACAAGCCAGCATCTGCAAGTTTTTGAGCCTGATCTTCAGTAAGCATACCTAGTGTACAGCAAACTTCCATGCCCATTTCATTCACCCCTTTAACCATATCTAATACTCTGTCAAAATCTCTATTATCTCTCACTTCTCTCCAAGCTGCACCCATACAAAATCTGGTGCTGCCTGCTTCTTTTGCTTTTTGAGCATAGCTTAGTACTTCTTCTTTCTTCATTAATGCTTGTACATTAATATCTGTACTGTAACGAGCTGCTTGCGGACAATAAGCACAATCTTCACTACAACCACCTGTTTTAATACTTAACAAAGTACAAACTTGTACTTCTGCTGTATCATTATATTGTCTGTGTAAACTAGCTGCTTTAAACACCAATTCTAATAGTGGTGTATTGTACAAATCTTTTATTTCAGAAACAGTCCAATTATTGCGAATATCTGTTGTGTGCATTTGATAATGTATGTTTGATGGAACAAATATAGGTGATGCGTTTTATTAGCTAATTGAATAACTTTTTACAATTGAATATTCCTAGTTATTCATTTTTAGGATGACCAATGTAATTTCTCCATTTTTCAATTAACTGTTGCATATCTGTTGGCAAATCTGTTGTAAAAAAAACAGGTTCATTAGTTCTTGGATGAATAAAACCTAAGGTTTTTGCATGCAATGCACATCGTGAACAAATGGCAAAACAATTATCTACAAATTGTTTGTATTTGGTATAAATAGTACCTTTTAAAATTCTATCACCACCATATTCCCAATCGTTAAATAAAGTATGACC
>JBMLQZ010000122.1:0-2459 GCA_049241285.1 Chitinophagaceae bacterium
AGATATGGTGTGAAATAATGCTTTGGATATTTTAAGAAATCGTCTGTGAAAATTTGTTCATCAGTTATGTTATCAAAAGTTATTTTGTTAAACACTTTTTTGATGTTTTCGTACAAGGTTGTTTTTGCTTCAATTAACCCAGAAAGTTCAATAGTAGTTTCATCTGTACTAAGATTGTATTGCTGCAAAACATTTAATAAATGATACAATACATCTTCTTGCGAAAATTGCTCAAAAAGTTGTGTAATAAGCAATTTTCCATCATGAATTAAACATACCAACATTTCTTGATGGTATAGTTGCACTTTTAATAAAGTATGATTGTATGCTCTATTTGTAGATAAAGCATGTTCTGTAATAATTGAGTGACTGTTTCTAGTAGTAATCATCATAAGATTACTATTAATAGCATCACTTAGGTTTCTTTTTACACTGTATGCAACCATTACAGGTGGACTAATTTGTATAGTGTCAGATTTTATAAGTTGTCCAATAACGTTACCATGTATTAATTCTACAAAATCGGTGGCAGCTTGTTGAGTAAATTTTTCTTCAGGAATTAATACCGTTTCAGGTAAGTTAAAAAACACTTTTGTATCAATAAACCCACGTTCTAAAACTCTTGATTTTGAACGAACAGACTGAAAAATTTCGTACCATTCAAGTTCTAAACTATCATAATGAAAAACTTCTAATGCAACAATTTGGTCTTTAACAGCAAGTTTAACTATACATGCTATATGATGATTACTTACCTCAATAGTAAGCCTATCTGTATTAAATGGCGATTGAATTGTAATATCGCCATAGATGCCTATTGCTTTTTTTACCATTACACGAATGTTTGTGCAATGATAAAAAAAATATAACACTATTAACAATAGAATTGATGCAAATGCAAAAGCATAGTTTTGCAATTACTTATGAGTATGGTAAATAAAGCAATTGATTTAAGGGTTGGAATAAGTAATAAACAAATACTAAAGTTGGCTTTGCCTATTTCTGCATCTATTATTGTTCCGCAGTTAAATTTTATTATTAATAATATTTTTCTGGGTTCAATTAGTCAACAAGCTTTGGCTGTTGCAGGAATAACCGGTGTTTTTTATTTAATTTTTGCAGTTATAGGAAATGGATTTAACACGGGCTTACAATCTTTAATTGCAAGAAAAGCAGGAAAAAACGAAATTCCAGCAATTGCTTCATTGCTATCAAATGGTATTAGTATTGCCATAATTACTAGTTGTTTTGGAATTGCATTTACCTATTTTTTAGCACCATCAATTTTAAAAGCAACATTAAAGGATACTAGTAATGTTCAAATGGCTGTTGATTTTTTAAGAATACGTATTTGGGGGTTGCCATTATTGTATTTATATCAACTTCGTAATGCGTTATTAGTTGGAGTAAATCAATCTAAATTTTTAATTATTGGAACAGCAGCTGAGGCCGTTTCAAATGTGTTTTTTGATTATGTATTAATTTATGGAAAATTGGGTTTCCCAGTTTTAGGATTTTTAGGTGCAGCGTATGCTTCAATTATTGCAGAAGCAGTTGGGTTAATTAGTATTTTTTTTGTGATTAGAAATAATTCAATGCTTAAGCAAATCACAGATTTTGAAGGTTGGCGTATTGATGTTGAACAAATAAAGTTAATATTTAAACAGTCATTACCATTGGTTTTACAATTTGCCATTAGCATTATTTCGTGGGAGTTTTTTTATATTTTAATTGAACATCATGGACAATTAGATTTAGCCGTTTCAAATACAATGAGAAATATTTTTGGTTTTTTTGGATGTTTTACATGGGCTTTTGCATCAACAACTAATACAATGGTAAGTAATGTTATTGGACAAGGATTACAGGAAAAAGTGATGGAATTAATTTATAAAATTATACGGCTTTCTGTATTGTTTGCAATTATCATTTGCATATTGTTGAATGTTTTTCCACATGTATTTTTATCAATTTACGCTCAAGATGAAGCTTTTATACAAGCAGGAATTCCAGTGTTAAGAATTATTTCAGTAGGGTTAATAGTAATGAGTGTTTCTGTGGTTTGGACAAATGCTGTTATTGCAACAGGAAACACAAAAGTAAATCTACAGATAGAGTTAGTAACGATTATCTTATACTGCGTTTATGTATACGTGGTGCTTGAGGTTTTATTTTTATCAATTACATGGGGTTGGGCTAGCGAATTAATTTATTGGACTAGTTTACTAATTCCATCGTATTGGTATATAAAAAGTGGAAAATGGAAAACACGTTAAGTAATTAAAAGCTAGAAATAAAAAAGGCTTTACAAATTAGTAAAGCCTTTTATAGAATTTGATGAACTAATAAACATATACTTTATAATCCCAAGGTTTTAAATCAATTTTAGATGCTGCACTGAGTGTTATTTTGGCATCTGTGAAAAGTTCAGTTGCAGTTCCCTCAATAGCTGGACTGTT
>JBMLQZ010000123.1:0-3382 GCA_049241285.1 Chitinophagaceae bacterium
CAAAAACAAATCCGGTGAATAGATAAATATAGTTGAGAATGTTTAGAACTATTATTTAAAAATCACACAAAAATGACACAAACACGACATTTGTCATAAAATTGAGGAAACCGTAAGGCATACATTTGCGTAAATTATTCGAGCCAATTTAAGCGGCTAAGTCTTATGAATGAACTACCATTTTTTGTTGCAGGAATTAATTACAAGAAAACAGATGCTTCAGTACGAGGAAGTTTTGCAATTAGTACAGATCAGTATGCATTATTGTTAACTGAATCCAAACAAATGGGAATTCAAGAATTAATGGTAATTAGTACCTGTAATCGTACAGAAATTTATGGTAAGGCAGAAAATATTCATGATTTAGTACAACTGCTTTGTTCAAAAACTACTGGATCAATAGAAACATTTTACCAATTAGCCTACCTTAAAAAAGGTCATGAAGCTGTTCAACATTTATTTGATGTAGGCGCAGGATTAGATTCTCAAATTTTAGGCGATTACGAAATTATTGGTCAAATTAAGCAAGCCTTTAAAATTGCCAAACAACATGAAGCAATTGGTGCATATTTAGAAAGATTGGTAAATGCTGTTATTCAAGCATCAAAAAATATTAAAAACAATACCTTTTTAAGTGGTGGAACAGTTTCTGTTTCTTTTGCAGCTATTCAATTCTTAAAAGACAACGTAGCAGAAGTAAAAGATAAAAAAATTCTTTTGTTAGGTACTGGTAAAATTGGAAGAAATACTTGTTAAAATGTGGTTGATTATTTAGAAAATACTAATATAACTTTAATAAACAGAACCACAGAAAAAGCAGAAGAATTAGCACAGGAATTGAATTTAAAATCAGGATCTTTTGCTTTAATGGATTATGAAATTCAGCAAGCCGATATTATTATTGTTGCTACCAATGCAGAAAAACCAATTATCACTAAAGAATTGTTAAGCAATCATCCAAATAAAGTATTGATTGATTTATCTATTCCTAATAATATTCATCCAAACTGTATAGAAATAGAAGGTACCACTTTAGTAAATGTGGATGATTTATCGAAAATAAACGATGCTACTTTACAAAAAAGATTAGCAGAAGTACCAAAGGCAAAAGCCATTATACAAGAACATATACAAGAGTTTGAAGAATGGAAACAAATGCGTAAAAGTGTTCCTGTAATTAAAGCAGCAAAAGACAAGTTATTGTCAATGCAAACTTGTACCTTATTCAACCATTATTTTGTTCAGCACAACCAATCAACAACTAACGATACACAAATACGCATTCAAAAAGTTATCAATAATATGGCTCAAAATATGCGTAAACAAAATAAAGGTGGCTGCCATTTTATTGAGGCAATCAACGATTTTATGATTATAAGTGCCAATTAATACTCTATGCAAAAGCGATTAAAAATTGGTACAAGAGAAAGCCAACTTGCTGTTTGGCAAGCCACCACTGTAAAAAATCTTTTAGCAGAAAATGGTGTTGAAGCAGAATTGGTATACATTAAAAGTGAAGGTGATATAGATTTAACTACGCCTTTGTATGAAATGGGTGTTACAGGTGTTTTTACCAGAAGTTTAGATATAGCTTTATTAAATAAGTCAATTGATATTGCTGTTCATTCAATGAAAGATGTGCCAACGCAATTGCCAAAGGGTATTGTACAATCGGCCGTTTTACAAAGAGGCAGTCATAAAGATATTTTTGTTTTTAATGGAACTGCAATTGATGATGTAGATTTTATTCACCAACACACAAATGCTATCATTGCAACCAGTAGTATTAGAAGAAAAGCACAATGGTTACAGCGTTTTCCAAACGATATTATTGAAAATTTAAGAGGCAATGTAAATACCCGTTTACGTAAAGTAAATGAAAGTAATTGGCGAGGAGCCATTTTTGCAGCAGCTGGTTTAGAACGTATTCAATTACGACCAGAAAATAGTGTTGATTTAGATTGGATGTTGCCTGCACCTGCACAAGGAGCCGTTATGGTAGTTTGTAGGTTAGAAGACGATTATTGTTTACAAGCATGTGCACCTTTAAACCATGCAACAACTGCTACTTGTGTAAAAATAGAAAGAGATTTTTTAAGAACACTTATGGGTGGTTGTTCCACACCAATTAGTGCCTATGCTTCTTTAATTAATGAAACCATTGCATTTGAAGGAAATATTGTTTCTCCAAATGGCGATTCGATAGTTAGTATTGAAAAAAATATACCACTAGAAGCTGCAGAAGAAGCAGGTAGTATTTTAGCAAAAGAACTTTTACATAATGGTGCACAAGCAATTGTAGATAAAATGAATCATGCTAAATAATTCTATTCAAATATTAAGTACAAGACCACTAGATGCTTCTATCACTAGCCTTGCATCCGAAAAAGGTATACAAATTACTTGCTTATCATTTATAGATACGGTTGTTACTATCAACGCTCCAATGCAACAACATATTCAACAGTTATCTCAAGAAGTTGCTACTGTAGTTTTTACAAGTATGAATGCAGCAGATGCTGTGATTGCTTCATTGCAGAATGCTGTTCCAAAATGGAATATTTACTGTATGGGTGGAACCACTAAAAAAAATATTGCTACTTTTTTTGGTCAACAATCTATAAAAGCAATTGGTAATAATGCAATTGATTTAGCAAGTAAAATCATCGCAAATCAAGAAAAAGCGATTACATTTTTCTGTGGAGATATTAGAAGAGATGAATTGCCAAACACCTTAAAAGAAAACAATATTTCGGTGCTTGAAAAAACAGTATATCAAACAATCGTAACACCTAAAAAGCTATCTCAAACTTTTGATGGAATATTATTTTTTAGTCCAAGTGCTGTAGAAAGTTTTTTCGCTGTAAACACAGTTCCATTACATACAGTATTATTTGCAGTTGGTACCACCACTGCACAAGCCATTCAATCTTTTACAAATAATAAAATCATCATTGCCGATTTTCCTGAAAAGGAACAATTAGTACATAAGGCAATTCAACATTTTCAAACAACAACAAGCACTATCTCATAAAAAAACATTTTTTATACCATGTTACAGAACGATTTAATACTAAGAACATTACGAGGAGAACCAACTGAAAGAGTGCCTGTGTGGATGATGCGTCAAGCTGGTAGATATTTACCTGAATACATGGTATTAAGAGAAAAATATGGTTTTTTCGAACGTTGCCAAACGCCAGAATTAGCAGCAGCAATTACCTTACAACCTGTTGATATTATTGGTGTAGATGCTGCTATTTTATTTTCAGATATTTTAGTAGTTCCAAGAGCAATGGGCTTAGAGGTTCAACTAATTGAAAGCAAAGGCCCCGTTTTGCCAAATCCAATTCTTACAACTGCCGATTTGCCACGAGTGCAT
>JBMLQZ010000124.1:0-3161 GCA_049241285.1 Chitinophagaceae bacterium
ATACAACAAATTCAATATACTGTTATATAAAAGATAGATACCATTCGTAATCTTCAATTCTTTTTTACCGACCTTTGAGCAATGTTATTACACATTCACCCAGATAATCCAAATGCAAGACACATCAAAACGGTAGTAGAGTGTTTGTTAGATGGTGGTGTAATCATTTATCCTACAGATACCATTTATGGCTTAGGATGCAACATTTTTGAACATAAAGCTATTGAAAGAATTGCCCGTATTAAACAAATTGATGCGTCAAAAGCACAGCTAAGTTTTGTTTGTAGCGATTTAAGTCACTTAAGTAAATACACAAAAAGTATTGATACTCCACTTTACAGAATGTTAAAGAGTTACTTACCTGGTCCTTATACATTTATTTTACCTGCAAGTAAAGAAGTGCCTAAAATTTTACAGAGTAAAAAAAATACTATTGGTTTAAGAGTGCCAGATAATAATATTACACAAAGCATTTTACAAACCTTACAGCATCCTATTTTATCGGCATCATTACCAGGAGAAATGGTAGAAGAATATACCGATCCTGAATTGATGTATGAAAATTTTAAGCATTTGGTAGACATTGTTATTGATGGAGGAATTGGAAACATGATACCTTCTACTATTATAGATTGCACCAAAGAAACCTATGAAGTAATAAGAATGGGTGCTGGTGAATGGAACGATTAATTTGCAGCAATACGATATTTCAAGTAATAAAGTAAAACAGCTCTTAAAATAAGTTCACTTGTTTGGGTAGAATATTAAAACTTAAACGATGATGTTCACATAACCCATATTGTTCAATAGCTTTTCTGTGAGCTGCTGTGCCATAGCCCTTGTTTTCTATCCAACCATATTGAGGATATTGTAGATGAAGTTGAATCATGTAATCATCTCTATAAGTTTTTGCTAAAATGCTGGCTGCTGCAATGTTGGCATATTTTCCATCACCCTTTACAATGCATTGATGTGGAATAGTTGAATGGGGTGAAAATCTATTGCCATCTATTGCTAAAAATGCTGGCTTTTGTTGCAATTTTTCAATGGCTAAATGCATAGCTTTAAAAGATGCTTTTAAAATATTTATGCGATCAATTTCTTTATTAGAAACCATTGCTACTGCAAAATCGGTGGCATGTTGTTCAATAAACAATCTTAATTCGCTTCTATCTTTCTCTTTTACTTGCTTACTATCATTTAATAAAGGATGATAAAATTGTGGTGGTAAAATTACCGCCGCTGCAAAAACAGGACCGGCATAACAACCTCTTCCTGCTTCATCACACCCTGCTTCTGCAACATTTGTTTGATAACTTACTGCTAACATGATTGGTTTATTGATATAAAAATAAGTACCGATTCTATATTTCAATAAAAGATTCAACAACTATCAATAATAACTCATTCGGCGGCATAAATTTGCACATCTTAATTTAGGCAGTATGATTTCAAAACGTTTTACAACGTATGTATGGGTTGTTTTGGTAACCATTTTTTTGGTGATAATTGCAGGCAGTGTAGTTAGAACAACACAAAGTGGAATGGGCTGTCCAGATTGGCCAACTTGTTTTGGAAGTATCATTCCACCAACAGATAGTCAACAGGTTGTTTTTCAGCCCAATCATCTTTACAAAAAAGGACAATTTATTTTGCATAATGATAGTTTAAAATATGCTGTTCAAAAATTTGTAAGTGGTAATATTTACAATGCAACAAATTGGAAACAATATGAGAAACACAATTATGCAAAATTTAATGCAATAGAAACTTGGATAGAATACATCAATCGTTTATTGGGTGCTTTATTAGGTATTTTAGTATTGGTACAGTTTATATGGAGCTGTTGGTATTTAAAAGCCAATAAATGGGTGGCTATATTAAGCTTTGCACTGGTTTTATTAACGGGTTTTCAAGCATGGTTAGGTAAAACAGTGGTAGACAGTAATTTAGCTCTCTTGAAAATTAGTTTACACATGTTTGGAGCTTTGGCAATGGTATTTTTATGTCAGTACATTTTATTTATAGCTAAGGGTAAAAAAAGGGTATTGGTTGGTGTAGAAACTATTCAATTAACAAGAGTATTACTAGTTGCAGTTTTTTTACAAATTATTTTAGGAACCGAAGTAAGAGCACAAATTGACACAATTGCATCAAAATTTGCTTATGTAAACAGAAGTGGTTGGATAGATGAATTAGACATCTGGTTTTACATACACAGAAGTAGTTCTATCATTATTACTTTGCTAACTGGATATTTAATGTATAAGAATAAACTGAGTGGTATTTTTAAACCTGTTTTAATGGTTGTTATTGCAGAAATTTTAATAGGAATTATATTGGTTTATGTAGATTTTCCTGCATTTGCACAGCCATTGCATTTATTATTATCGTCTATTTTAATTGCAACCGTTTTTTACAATTGGTTAAGAATATCACATCATAAAATTCACTAGAAGTTTAGTCAACCACCCAATTATACACTTGTAATTTTTGTGTGCTTTGTATGGTAATGTTTTTATGTTTATTGCCACAGTGAAGTGTTATTTTATTTTCGCCAGGTAATAAAGGTATTCTTACATAACTAACAAATGCTGGTAAAGATTGCCAGTTACGAGTGTCTGCTTTTTCTGTAGCAGTATTAAAAATATTTACCAATAACCCTGCAACGGCACCAGCTGCTTCTGCATCTCTCTTTTTTTTCTTTTCATCTTTTTCAGAAGAACTGCTTTCTGCAATTGCTTTTGCTCCTGCAGCAACACCTTTTTCGGCCGCCTTCTTTACAATTTGACGAACAACTGCATTGCCTATTTCTTTAAACATTCTTTCGTTTATAATATTTACTGCAAGGCTATTCATGTTTTGAGCAGTTTCTGTTGAATAGCTTTTTCCATTTACTTCAACCGTGGTACTTTGTTGTTGAAAAGATGAAATACTGTAAAATGGAATAGATACTTTAAACATTCTAAAATTGGCTGCCGTAATATCGCTAGATCGAATAGTTCTATAAGCACTTATATCAAAAGGTACTTGTACTCTACTGCCATCAGAATCGAAAAAATATAAACTAGATAAACCAGCACCATCTTTTGTAACAAACAACATTCTTTCTTTTTTTTCTGGTTCGCAACCATGTTCAATCAATACAATTAATTCATTGG
>JBMLQZ010000125.1:0-16937 GCA_049241285.1 Chitinophagaceae bacterium
GAGGAAGGTGTAAGAGCAACTGTAGCTGGTAGAATTGCAGCCGAAGAAGGAATGAAAGCAGCAGAAGCTGGTAAAATGGCAGCTGAAGAAGGAAGAAAAGCTGCTGAAACTTCAAAAAATATTATTAATGATTTAATGGAAGCCGATATTATTACTAGCAAGAAAAATTTATGGTTTAAATTATCGAATTCAGAACTTGTAGTAAATGGTAAAAAACAATCTGATGCTACACATAAAAAGTTTAAAGAGAAGTATTTGAAAAATGCCAAAGGATCCATTTCATACAACGATTCTAATGAAAGCCATTTTCATGTGACAGATTAATGTAATTGTAAGTATTTGTGAATTGTTGCGTATTTACTAAAAATGAATACCAACATGAAAAAAATATTGTTTTTAATTTCTGTATTAGGCTTTATTGCAGCCAAGTCTCAAAACTTACAATTTTCTGTAGGAGAAAAGGCACCAAATTTTTCTGCGACAACACATACAGGCAATCAAGTTTCTTTAGCATCATTAACAAAAAAAGGCACTGTTATTCTCTTATTTTATAGAGGTTACTGGTGCCCTTTTTGTAACAAGCAGTTACAAGAGTTAAATGATTCTTTATCGCTTATTCAAGTAAAGGGTGCAACAGTAGTAGCCATTTCTCCAGAAAAAGAAGCTTCTGTAGACAAGACCATTGCAAAAACAAAAGCGGCTTTTGAAATTATTAGTGATACTACCAATCAAATATTAAAACAGTATGGTGTAAATTTTACCGTTGATTCAAAAACTGTAGAACGTTACAAACAATTTAATATTGATTTTTCTGTTGTTAATGCCAATTCAGAAAATATTTTACCTGTTCCTGCTGTGTTTATAATTGATAAAAATGGAACTTTTAAATACATTTATTTTAATAAAGATTATCGTAAAAGACCAAGCGTAAGTGAGTTATTGCAGTATTTGTAGTACATCTAAAAAAGACCAATATTTATTCTATAGTTAAATAGCCACTTGAAATTTTTAAGTGGCTATTTACTTTTTTGTATTTGTGGTAAAATTGCAATGATGACTGTTTTAAATAAAATGTGTTTATTTGTACACCTTATTCATCCACTATTTTAAAGAAACAAACATGAGTTTATTATCAGGAAAAGTTGCCATAGTTACAGGTGCTGCTCGTGGAATTGGTGAAGCAATTGCCTTAAAATTAGCAGAAAATGGAGCCAATGTTGCTTTTACTTACGTTAGCAATAGCAGTGCAGAAAAAGCCGCTGCCTTAGAAACTAAATTGCAAGCCTTTGGCGTAAAAGCAAAGGCTTATCAAAGCAATGCAGGCGTTTTTGAACAATGTGAAGCTTTTGTAGCCGATGTTTTGAAAGAGTTTGGTACAATTGATATCTGTGTAAACAATGCAGGAATTAGTAAAGACAATTTGTTGTTGAGAATGACTGAACAACAATGGGATGAAGTAATAGATATTAATTTAAAGAGTGTATTTAACATGACAAAGCAAGTAATTAAACCAATGATGAAGGCAAAGTCTGGTTCAATTATTAATATGAGTTCTATCATTGGTATACGTGGTAATGCTGGTCAATCAAGTTATGCAGCAAGTAAAGCAGGTATCATTGGGTTTACAAAATCTATTGCTGCTGAATTAGGTAGTAGAAATATTCGTTGCAATGCCATTGCACCAGGCTTTATTGAAACTGATATGACAGAATATTTGCATGGTGGAGCTGCTGGAGAAGAATTTTTGAAAAAAATTCCTTTAGGGCGTTTTGGTAAAGGTGAAGAAATTGCTAATACTACTTTGTTTTTAGCTAGTGATTTAAGTAGTTATATCACTGGTCAAGTTATTAGTGCTTGTGGTGGATTGAACATTTAATACTGATTCTATATTTTTTCAAAAGCTATCCAATTTGGGTAGCTTTTTTTATTGATGTGTTAAATGAATAATTTTTAAACACATTAGCAATGTTGTACAACTAATATCTATAAATTTGTACGAACGATGCAGGCTAAATTGTTCCATATTTTTTTAATTCTGTTATTATCTATTCAAATATTTCCATTGAAAGAAATGGGTTTATGTTTCAGTGAGAAAAAAAATATCAATAATAAAGAGTTAGTTGCTGATGTTCCATTTTCAGAGGAAGAAGAAGTAAGAATAGGCGAAGAGTTATATGAAAATCAAACCATAGACACGTACATTTCTATCCTTCAACCTTTACCAATTGCTTCTTTGCCTACAGGCAATCATATACAAAAATTGTCATTACAACATATTTGTGAAGTGCAAACACCGCCTCCAAATTTATAGATAGTGCAACAGCCCATTTCATCAATAATATTTATATCTTCTCTTGAGTATTTAATAAGTTTTCATGAAAAAAAATTTTCAATCGTTTGGTGCAGATTTTTCTGCTTCTATAGTAGTGTTATTAGTTGCTTTACCATTGTGTTTAGGAATTGCATTAGCTAGTGGTGCACCAGCATTTTCTGGAATTATAGCTGGTATTATTGGTGGTGTGGTTGTTGGTGTTTTTAGTGGCTCATCGTTAAGTGTAAGTGGTCCAGCTGCAGGATTAACAGTAATTGTTGCAGGAGCCATACTTAAACTTCAATCATACGATGTTTTTTTATTAAGCGTAGTAATTGCAGGATGTTTTCAATTAATTCTTGGATTTTTAAAAGCAGGGTTTATTGGCGATTATATTCCTAACTCCGTTATTAAGGGTATGTTAGCAGCAATAGGATTGATTTTAATTTTAAAACAATTACAGCATTTAGTAGGATATGATAAAGATTTTGAAGGTGATTTTAGTTTTATTCAAAAAGATACCAATGAAAATACCTTTTCAGCATTATTACATGCGTTTAAACTTATTACACCAGTAGCAATATTTATTGGGTTTATTTCTATGATTATTTTGGTTGTTTGGGAGCTTCCAATTATTAAAAAACAGGCATATTTAAAGTTTGTGCCAGGGCCATTAGTTGTTGTAGTTCTTGGTGTGTGTATCAATCAGTTATTTCTAACTTTACAGCCTTCAATTGCTTTGCAAAACAAGCATTTAGTTAATTTGCCTATTGCTACAACTCCACAACAGTTTTTATCATTTTTTACATTGCCAGATTTTCAAAAATTTACAAATCCTAATGTTTGGATTACAGCATTTACATTGGCTATAGTTGCAAGTTTAGAAACATTACTAGGTATTGAAGCAGTAGATAAGTTAGATTCATTAAAAAGAATTTCTCCAACAAATACTGAATTAAAAGCCCAAGGAATTGGAAATATTGTAAGTGGTTTAATAGGAGGTTTGCCATTAACATCGGTAATTGTAAGAAGTTCGGCCAATGTTGCATCTGGAGCAAAATCCAAAATGTCTACCATTCTCCATGGGTTGTTGTTGCTTATTTGTGTAATGTTTATTCCTACATTATTAAATAAAATTCCTTTAAGTTCTTTAGCCGCTATCTTAATTTTTACTGGATATAAATTGGCAAAAGTGAAGTTATTTAAAGAGTTTTTTGCAAAAGGATGGGATCAATTTATTCCTTTTGTGGTAACAATTATTGCCATATTGTTAACCGATTTATTAATAGGTATTGTAATTGGAATATTAGTTGGATTATTTTTTATGATAAGAAGTAATTTTATTTCAGCAGTATTGGTGGTAAATAATGGCAGGAATTATATGGTTCGATTACGAAAAGATGTTTCTTTTTTAAATAAACCCATTTTAAAGAAAACATTGTATGATATTCCAGAAAATGCATTTTTAATTATAGATGTTTCTCATGCCGATTTTATTGATAAAGACATTATTGAAGAAATTAATAATTATTTACTTAATGCACAATCAAAAAATATCCAAATCGAAATCAAAAGAAATCATCATAAAACATCTCATAACCTTTTTAATCAACAAGTAAATATTGCCTCTACATGAAAATATACGATCGTCTTTTGCTAGAAAATAAAGCTTGGGCAAAAGAGCAATTGGATTTAGATCCTGAGTTTTTTAGCAGATTAGCTCATTTACAAACACCAGAGTTTTTATGGATAGGCTGTAGTGATAGTAGAGTGCCTGCTGATAGAATTACAGGAACACAACCAGGTGAAATTTTTGTACATAGAAATATTGCCAACATGGTTGTTCATACCGATTTAAACTTACTAAGTGTATTACAATATGCGGTAGAAGTATTAAAAGTAAAACATGTAATTGTTTGTGGACATTATGGCTGTGGTGGAATTAAAGCAGCTTTATCTCACCACTCTTATGGTATTATTAATAAATGGTTACGTAATATAAAAGATGTGTATCGTTTTCATAAAAATGAAGTAGATGCATTTGAAACAGAAGATCAAAAAGTAGATAAATTAGTTGAATTGAATGTACAAGAACAAGTATGGAATTTAGCTAAAACATCTATTATTCAAGCCGCATGGAAAAACCATCAAGCTCCGGATTTACATGGATGGGTTTATGGATTAGAAGATGGATTAATTAAGCCAATTTTTGAATTGCCTGCTGGTTCAGAAATAGATCCATTTTATACTTACGATAATTTGTAAACTACTTTTTCATTAAGAAATACTAATTAGCCACCAATATAAAGGAATTCCTACGGTTATATTAAAAGGGAAAGTTACCCCCAAAGCCATAGGAATGTATAAACCAGGGTCGGCTTTTGGTGCTGCTAAACGCATGGCAGCAGGCACAGCTATATAAGATGCCGATGCTGCCAGTACAGCAAGCATTAATCTATTGCCCTCTTGTATATTCCAAAAAGTTGTAAGTGCAACTGTAATACCTCCATTAATAATAGGAATAACAATGCTAAATAGTGTTACAAACAAACCATAGGTTCTAAATGCTTTGAATCTTTTTGCAGCAACCATTCCCATTTCTAATAAAAAAACAGCTAAAAATCCTTTAAAGATATCGCTAGTAAATGGTTTAATACCTTCTGCTTGTTTGCTATCGGCCAAAATGCCAATTATTAAACTTCCTACAATCATTAGTACACTTCCATTGGTTAAAGCTTCATGAATAATAGTAGAAAAACGCTGTTTTCCTGTACTGGTTTTATCGTACTTCCTAATTAATCCTACACCTACAACAATGGCTGGTGCTTCCATCATAGCCATTGCAGCTACCATGTGTCCACCAAAATTAATTTGTATTGATTCTAAAAAACTTGCACCAGCAATAAATGTTACAGCACTTACACTACCAAATGTAGATGCAACAGCACCTGCATCGTTTACATCTAATCTAAAACGCATAATATGAAATACATAAAATGGCACTATAACAGATAATAATAATGCTATGCCAAGTGTAAGAAAAACTTCACTACTAAAACCACCATGAATTAGCTCTTGACCACCTTTAAAACCAATTGAAAATAGCAGATACAATGAAATAAATTTCGAAATTTGCTCTGGTATTTCAAGGTTGCTTTTTACAACGGCTGCTATAACACCCAAAATAAAAAATAGTAGTACAGGATTGGTAAGATTGCTAATAAGAATATTCCAATTCATGATAAATTATTCCGCTTTTTAAGTTTTAGAATTAGCAAGATTAACGAAACTGGCACTATCATTGCCAAAAATTGCAAACCTTTTAGTGATAAATTCATTTACTTTAAGCACTTTTAAAACAAAATATGGCACAAGCTAACAGCGTAAAAATTGGAAAAGCACTTTCTAATTTTTTTAAAGTACTATCACCTGATAAAAAAGATATTAGTTCTATTTACATTTTAGCCATCTTAGCAGGGTTAGTGCAATTATCATTACCCCTTGGTATTCAAACGATTATCAGCTTTGTAATGGCAGGTTCTATTTCTACCTCAATTATTATTTTAATTGTAATGGTAGTAATTGGAACTTTTTTAAATGGTTTGTTGCAAGTACGTCAAATGCAAGTAATTGAAAAAGTACAGCAAAAAATATTTTTACGTTATTCGCTAGAATTTGCCAATAGATTACCCAAACTAAACATTGAAAAGTTAGATAGTTATTATTTACCCGAATTGGTAAATCGCTTTTTCGATACGGTTTCTTTACAAAAAGGAATTGATAAAATATTATTAGATATTCCTACAGCAATTATTCAAATTACGTTTGGTGTTATTTTGCTCTCATTTTATCATCCAGTATTTATAGCATTTGGTTTAGTGTTGTTGTTAATTATTTTCTTAATTCTTCGTTTCACATCACCTCAAGGTTTGCAAACAGCTTTAAAAGCTAGTGAATATAAATATGGAATAGCTGCTTGGTTAGAAGAAATGGCAAGAACCATAAAATCGTTCAAATATTCAAAAGGAACTTTATTGCATTTGCATAAAACCGATAAACTAGTAAGTGGATATCTAGATTCAAAAACTGATCATTTTAAAATTTTGCTTACACAGTTTTGGAGTTTAATAACCTTTAAAATTATTATTACAATGGCTATGTTAATAGTTGGTGCTACTTTATTGGTAGATCAACAAATTAACATTGGTCAATTTATTGCTGCCGATATTGTAATTCTTACAATTATAGCTTCGGTAGAAAAACTAATAACCAATTTAGATAAAATTTACGATGCACTTACATCGGTAGAAAAGCTTAGTAAAATAACAGAATCTGAAGTAGAACAAGAAGGTACCTTGTTATTATCTACTGCTAATAAAGGAGTAGAAATTGAATTTAATAATGTATCGTTTAGTTATGCAGATGATAAGCAAGTGTTGCAAAATGTGAGCTTTAAAATTCCGTCTGGTAAGTTGGTTTGTGTACAAGGTATTTCAGGTTCTGGTAAATCTACCTTACTTAGGTTGTTAACAGCCGCTTACAAAAATTTTGAAGGAAATATATTAATTGATGGTGCACCAATTGGTAATTATCAGTTACGTTCATTGCGTTCACAAACGGGTGTTTTATTAAGTCAGCAAGATATTTTTCAAGGTACATTGTTAGAAAATATCACATTAGGAAATCACACCCTTACAATGGATGATGTAACTGCTTTAGCCAAAAAAATTGGATTATTTTCTTTTATCCAAACACACAAAAATGGTTACGATACTGTATTAGACCCTCAAGGAAAAAGATTACCTAAAAAAGTACGTCAAAATATTTTACTCCTAAGAGCATTATTAGGAAAACATAGACTGTTATTGTTAGAAGAACCATTCGATCATTTAGAAGAACAACAACAAGTTGCTGTTATGGATTATATTAAAAATGAAAAAGATTCAACCATTATTATCACAGCATTTAATGAAAAAATAGCCAGAGAATGCGATATAATTTTCGAATTAAAAAATGGAACAATTAATGGATAATACATTCATTAACAGAAAAAAATAGCAATATGTATTCTTATATAACTACCAATTTAGAAGAAAGAGCAGATCAAGATAAACTACATTCTTTCAAAAAAATATACCGAATTAATAAGCATAGCAATGTAAAGTATTGGTTATGGGGCGTAATTACTGTACTTATTTTAATATTGTTTTTGCCTTGGACACAAAACATACGAGCAAAAGGCTCGGTTACAACATTGCGTCAAGAACAAAGACCACAAGAACTAAATACCATTATACCTGGTAGAGTGGTTAAATGGTATGTAAAAGAAGGCGATTTTGTAAAAGCAGGAGATACCATTTTACAATTAGGCGAGGTTAAAGTAGATTACTTCGATCCCAAGTTATTAGAACGAACACAACAACAAATTACCGCAAAACAACAATCAATTGAAGGCTATAGAAATAAAGCTACTACAGCAGAATCACAAGTGAGTGCCTTATTTCAAGGTAAAGATTTAAAATTATCATCACTCGATAATAAACTCAAACAACAACAATTAAAGGTAGAAAGCGATAGTATAGATTTAATTGCAGTTAATAATGAGTTAGCAGTTACAAAAAGACAAATTGATGCTGCAAAAATAATGTTAGATAGTGGGGCTATTTCTTTGGTTGATTTTGAAAGGAGAAAAGTTAGTTTTCAAAATGCTCAAGCAAAACGCACAAGTACAGAAAATAAATTCTTACAAAACAAGCAAGAACTCATCAATTTACGTATTGAGAAGAATAGTGTTATTCAAGAGTATACAGATAAGATTTCAAAAGCCGAAGGTGACAAGTTTGGTTCACTTTCTAATGCAGCTACAAGCGAAGCCGATGTGTCAAAATTAGAAAATGTATATGCTAGCTACGATATAAGAAATAAGTTGTACTACATTACCGCACCTCAAAGTGGTCAAGTTATAAAAGCGGCTAAAGCAGGTATAGGAGAAATGGTGAAAGAAGGAGATATGGTTGTTGAAATAGTACCAGACCATATTCAATATGCAGTTGAAATGTTTGTAGATCCTATGGATTTACCATTGATTTCAATTGGCCAAAAAGTTCGTTTTGTATTTGATGGATTTCCGGCAATTGTATTTAGTGGCTGGCCTCAAAACAGCTATGGAACTTTTGGAGGCAGTATTGTTGCTGTAGAAAGTGCTGTTAGTAGTAATGGTAAATTTAGAACTTTGGTAATTGAAGATACTTCCGATCATCCTTGGCCACAACAATTAAAAATGGGTGGTGGTGCAAGTGGTATTGCTTTATTAAAAGATGTACCTATTTACTATGAGTTGTGGCGAAATATCAATGGTTTCCCACCAGAATATTACAAGGTTAAACCAGAAGAAAAGAAAAAATCAAAATAGCAACTTCAATGCTACAAAAACCTTGTTTCCAATGACAAAAAAAATATTCATAATATATTGTTTAATTACAGTTTCTGTAAGTTCACTCTTTGCCCAACAAAAGCAAGAATTATTTACTGTAGATGCGTTTATTCAATTTGTAAAACAATATCACCCTTTAGCAAAACAGGCCAATATACAAGTAGATAAAGCGGCTGCTGAATTGTTAAGTGCTAAAGGAGCTTTTGATCCTGCCGTTACTTTAGAAACAAGTAATAAAACGTTTGACGGCAAAAACTATTACTACTATACCAATCCAGAATTAAAAATTCCTACCCCTATAGGTGTAGATATTAAAACAGGGTTAGAAAATAATGGAGGTGTTTTTATTAACGAAGAATCAACGGCTGGTAAAACAAGTTATTTAGGTGTAGAAGTTGCACTAGCCAAAGGTTTGTTGATGGATAAACGAAGAGCTGTTTTGCGTCAAGCGAAAATTTTTCGGAATCAAAGTGAACAAGAACGGTTGAAAATGCTTAACGATCTTTTGTTCGAAGCTTATGTAGCATATTGGCAATGGGCAGGTAATTATCAATTGTATAGTATCTATAATAAATTTTTACAAATTTCTACCGATAGATTGCGTTTAGTACGTATAGCCTTTCAAAACGGAGATAGGGCATTAATGGATACTGTAGAGGCTTACACACAAGTGCAAAACTTTCAGTTATTACAAACAGATGCACTGTTAAAGTTCAATAATGCAAGCTTAGAATTATCAAATTATTTATGGTTGCAAAATGATAGTCCAGTTTTATTGCCAAAAAATTATGTTCCAGATACGGTTCAATTTGCATTGCAAACCGAAAATCAAGTGTTAGATCAGTTAATTACTCGTTCCTCTACAGAAAACCCGAATTTAAAAGCATACGATTTTAAGCTTGGTGCTTTAGAAGTAGAACGAAAACTAAAAATGCAAAGTCTTTTACCTGTTTTTAATGTAAAAGCCAATTTATTAAACAAAGATTATAATGTTGTAAAAGGGGTAGATGCTGCTTTTTTACAGAACAACTATAAGTTTGGTGTAGATTTTAAAATGCCACTTTTTTTACGTGAAGGAAGAGGTGATTATAAGAAAACACAACTAAAAATTAAAGAAACCAACTTCGAATTCAGTAATAAAAAATGGGAAACAGAAAATAAAATACGATATTATTTTAATGAAAATACATTGTTATCCCAACAAATCAATACGGTACAAAACATGTATAAAAACTATTCAATTCTTTTAAAGAATGAAGAGTTACGTTTTAGTCAAGGTGAAAGTTCATTATTCCTAGTAAACTCAAGAGAAAATAAAGTTATTGAGAGTTTACAGAAAATGGTAGAATTACGAATTAAGTATTTTAAAGCCAAATATGCTACTGAATGGGCAGCTGGATTATTACGTTAATGTAAATTTTGTAATGAATAAGAGAGCAATGCTAAATGTGGCATTGCTTTTTTTATGCTCTCCTATTTAGCAATTCTGCTATTAATGCCATGAATCTATTATATCTTTGCCACCCTTTTAAATACAAAGAACATGTTTAACGACAGAATTAAAGTAAAAGATTTATTACAAACAGAGCAAACTGGTCACGAGGTAATTGTAATGGGATGGGTACGTACATTTAGAAACAATCAATTTATTGCTTTAAATGATGGAAGTACCAATAACAATATTCAAATTGTTGCTGCTTTAGGTTTGTTAGATGAAGTTACTTTGAAAAGAATTACTACAGGTGCTTCTTTAAAAGTTGTAGGCACTGTTGTTCCTAGTTTAGGAAAAGGTCAAAAAGTGGAGGTTCAAGCAATTTCTATTGAAATTTTAGGAGATAGTGATGCTGAAAAATATCCTTTACAACCCAAAAAACATAGTCTTGAATTTTTAAGAGAGATAGCACATTTACGTTTTAGAACAAACACATTTGGTGCTGTTTTTCGTATTCGCCATTCATTAGCTTTTGCAGTTCACCAGTTCTTTAATGAAAAAGGTTTTGTGTATTTACACACACCTATTATTACAGCAAGTGATGCAGAAGGTGCAGGTGAAACATTTAGGGTAACAACATTACCATTTGAATCAACTCCTAAAAAAGAAGATGGAACAATAGACTTTTCTGAAGATTTTTTCGGAAAAAGCACCAATTTAACTGTAAGTGGTCAATTGGAAGGAGAGTTAGGAGCTATGGCCTTCAGCGAAATCTATACTTTCGGCCCAACATTTAGGGCAGAAAACTCTAATACTACTAGGCATTTAGCCGAATTTTGGATGATTGAACCAGAGATGGCTTTTTATGATATTGAAGATAATATGAACTTAGCTGAAGAATTCATTCAATATCTTATTCGATATGCTATTGAGCACAATTTAGAAGATTTAGAATTTCTAGATCAACGATTTGCAGAAGAAGAAAAACTAAAGCCACAAAACGAACGTCAGGAATTTGGGTTGTTAGAAAAGCTAAGATTTGTGATTGACAATAAATTTGAAAGAATTACTTATACAGAAGCAATTCAAATTCTACTAGATTCTCCTCATTATAAAAAGAAAAAATTCAAATACGATGTAAGTTGGGGAATTGATATGCAAAGTGAACACGAACGTTATTTGGTTGAAAAGCATTTCAAAAAACCAGTTATTGTTACGGGTTATCCTGCTGCTATTAAGGCATTTTATATGCGTTTGAACGATGGCTGTGAGCCAGGAAAAGAAACTGTAGCTGCAATGGATATTTTAGCGCCTGGTATCGGAGAAATTGTAGGTGGTAGTCAAAGAGAAGAGCGATTAGAAAAATTAGAAGCTAGAATGCAGCAAATGCATATTCCAACTGAAGAATTGCATTGGTATTTAGATACTCGTAGATTTGGTACTGTGCCACATGCAGGATTTGGTTTAGGCTTTGAAAGAATGGTTCAATTTGTAACTGGAATGGGTAATATTAGAGATGTAATACCATTTGCTAGAACACCTAAAAACTGCGAATTTTAAATTTTTATTATATCTTTTTTAATATCCCTTTGGTGCTTGATTATTATTCATTTCCAACGAAATTTTTATTTGACAGTACTTTATTACTACCAATCGTAATTCTAAATTGAATATTTTATTAGTTAATAATAAATTAACATACAATAAAATTTCTACTACAATTCGTGTAGTAGAAATCATAATTTGTTAAAAATCACAAATTTTAAGTAAATTTTAATGTATATTTGTAATGTCCAAGTGAAAAACCATATTATTTAATTAAATTATCATGTTATGCAAATAGCAGCTACATTACTAATTGGAAGTTTTATCGTTTTTTATACAATCTGGAAAGAAAAAAACGGTCCTTGGGGTGAAGGTAAAAACACCAAAAATAAAACAGCTTAATCCAGTATCTTTTTTTAACCATACTTTGGTTTTTCCTCTTCTAACGAATTTTATTTCTTCTATAGAAATTTTGCCTCTGCCTTATTGAACACTAATTGATTTGTAAATTTATCAGAAAAGCAATTTGATTTGCTGCTGTAAGTTTCTGTTCTATAATTCTTTGTTTACTTTCTTTATTTTTTCTTAAAATGTAATAAGTTTAAGTTTAATTATTTGAATTAATCACTAACAAGCAATAATTCAACTATTGAATTGTTTTTTTGTAGAGATAACTTAGTTATTGTTGAGAGCATTGAATTCAATCTCCTTCTATTTAATAAACTGCTTTCAAAACCTACTACCTAATAACATAAATTTAAATAAGAGAATTGTAATTTGTAGTACTTAAACATCAAGATTTTATTTTACGTCTTCTAGTTAAGAATCCTCTTTATTTTTCATTCACCTTTATGCAATAAAAAACCCATTAACAATTCGTTAATGGGTTTTGTTTGTATAATTAACCTTGCTTACAAATACTTATTAAGGTACAATAACTCTTTCAGATTTATTTCCTTTGTTTGAATATACATTAAGTACGTACACTCCTTTAGTAAGTTGTTGTGTAGGTATAATTAGTTGTTGTCCACTAGCAGTAAAGCCATTTACTTTATTTAGTAAAACTTTACCTGATACATCAGTTAAGCTATACGATAACGAACTTATATCAGTACTTACATTTATTACTACACTATTTTGTGTATTGCTAATTTTCCATAAACCACTTTCTACACTGGCTCCAACTTTTGCTACTGAAGAGTAGCTGTATTTACCATCATTATCTACTTGTTTAATACGATAGTAAACTGTAGTTGCAGGTACAGAAAGATCTGCATAAGCATATTGAATGGTATTAGTTGTATTACCGTTATTTGAGGCTACTGTGCCAATTGTTGTGAATGAACTACCGTTTGTGCTTCTTTCAATTTCAAAACGATTGTTGTTTACTTGATTCGAAACTTTCCAAACTAAATTAATTGCATTGTTTGCAGCTTTTGTTGCAGTAAAAGACAACCAACTTACTGGTAGTGCAGTACTATTGATATCTTTACTAGTAAATACTGCATAATCGCCTGGATTTAAGTTAAAGCCCCATACAAATGAATTGGTAATATTGATGGTTTCACTACCTGAGAATGAACTTACATACTTGAAGTAATTTCCAGTTGTTGGAAAACTAACATTTACAAACTGTGTACTTGTACCAAAATTTGCAAATGCTACAACACTTAAATTAGGTTCAAATACTCTAATTTGTTTAACAGCACCACCCAAATCATACGTTGCATTTCCATTATTTGTTAAAGAACCATTAGTAAATGTAGATACGTATTGACTCATATTTCTGAGAGTAAATAACTTAGCGTAAACATCATATAAACTTCTTCTATTTACATCTTGATAATAATCCCATCTTATAGGTTTCATATCAGTTCTACAGTTTTCACTAACAGTACCATTTTGGCAATGATTGATGCTAAAATCATATCCAACCTCTCCAAATTGCCATATCATTTTTGGACCAGGAATTACAGAGAATATCGCTGTAGCTGCAGCGTTACGTTGCATACTAGTTGCTAGATTTGTACGAATGTCTGTAGCTGTATTTCCAAAATTTTTGTTTTTATAAGCTAATCTTTCTTCATCATGGCTTTCTTGATAAGTAACTAAATTTCTTTGAGACCAGAATTGTCTATCAATGCCAGAAGAAAAATCAGAACCGCTTGTAAAGCCCATTGTAGCCTGATTGTATTGCTCAGTCATTTTACCCCAAAGTAACATACCATAGTTACCTAATTGTGCTTCTTCTCCATTGCTTCCTAAATGCTCCAAAATGCAATATGAGTTAGGAGAAACAGCTTGCATTTTATCGTAAATTCTTTTCCAAATATCTATTCTACCTTGACTATATGAAGACCATGTATTTATATCTGTAGTATTCATGTCATCAGACGTAAATCCTTTTGATAAATCCCATCTAAAGCCATCAATTTTATATTTTGTTAACCAATGAGTAATTACTCTATCAACAAAATCTCTACTTGCTTGTGTATTATGATTAATATCGAAACCAACGTTAAATGGATGTCTTGCGTTTGGATAGAACCAAGGGCTATTTGCTGCTGGTTTTGTGCCATCCCAATACATTTGTACCATTGGAGATTGACCAAAAGAGTGGTTTAGTGCAATATCTACTACAACAGCAATTCCTTGTGCATGGCAAGCATCAACAAATTTGCGTAAATCATCTTCTGTTCCATAATTCTTATCTGGAGCAAAATAGAATGTGGTGTTATATCCCCAGCTATTATTTCCTTCATATTCAAAAACTGGCATTAATTCTATTGTATTAATTCCCAAACGCTTTAAATATGGAAGACTGTCAATAACTTTTTGATATGTTTGAGCAGGATCAAAATCTCTTACTAACAATTCATAAACTAGTAAATTTTGTTTATTTGGTCTTGTGAAATTTGGAACTTGCCAGTTATAAGCTGGTTTGTTTGTTTGCAAAACACTCACAATTCCTGTTGTTTTACCAGTAGGGTAAGGTTTTAAGTTTGGATAAGTTGTAGAAGGAATAAAACCGTCATGCCATGGGTCTAAAACTTTTTCTGTATTATAATCGGCAACTTTCAATGTACCATCAATTAAATATTGATAAGCATATTCTTGTCCAGCTGTTAGTCCTGTTATTTTTTTCCAATATCTTAAACCATCTGGAGTTATATTCATTTGAAACTGTGCGTTTTGAGTCCAATTATTAAAATCACCCAACACAAACACATTATTTTTAAAAGGAGCATACAACACAAGTGTAACAGATGTTGGATCATTAGGGTCGTAATTTATACCATCTACAATTCCTGGAGGTAAAGCCGCTACTGTGTTTGAAGCTGCAACTACAAATTTTATAGTATCTGATTTAACAGTTGCACCTACAGTTGCTTGAGCAACAATTTCTTGGTTTCCACTAACACTAATGTTTGTGTTTATAGTAGCTGTAGTTCCATTAGTAGTGTTTATTAAATTACCATTGTAGTACAATCTTATTGTAGCTGATTGACTAGCATTTGCTGAAATTGTAATTGACTCACCTACATTTTTAGTTATTGGTTCAGTAATTGGTGAAAAGGTAGGTTCTCTAAATGGCTCATCAAGGCGAACTTGTAGAGAATTGTTATATACAGGTATATACATGTCACTTCCATCTGTATTTGCGGCTTTTAAATTACCATTACCTGATCTAAATAAAATTGCAATGTGAGTAATTGACTCAGTAGGGTCAGTAATACCAAAAAAAGATCTTAAACTATTATTAATAGTAAATGACCATAGATTACCACCTAATGGTTGTGCTTTAGCATTTACATTGGTTGTTCCCCAAGTAAATGGAGTATACTTCCAGTTGCTAGAACCAGTGCTCTTGTTAGTAATTGCGCCAATGTGAACATACACATCGTTTTGGTTATAACCATTTAATCCTTTGTTTCCTCTGGTTCCGTCACAAACAATGGTAACTCCAGTAGAACTTTCTTGAATAAATGATGGAAACCAACTTAATAACTGTGCATGTGAAATAGTTGCTACTAAAAGTAGACATAACAGTGTAGATACATGTTTCATAAACAAGCGATTGTGAATTTTTAATGTGTAAAATATACACATTTATTGATGTAGCAAAATTTGCTTAATTCTGTATACCGACCAAATTTTTTTTATAGCTATTAATTATAATAGATTCAATTGTTTGTCAAAGAGGTATTTATAGTATTACGAAGTGAAATAAATATTTGAATATCTATCACTTATGTAGTTTCTTTTATTATCACTTGTTCAACCACTTTTGAAAAATAGGTATGTTCTAATTGATGTATGCGTTTTGCAAGTGAATTTGCGTCATCATTAGCATGTACTTCACATTTAATTTGAAAAATAGGTAAACCCTTATCAAATTCTTCATTTACATAATGAATAGTAATGCCACTTTCTGTTTCATGATTGTCAATTACAGCTTGATGAACATTATTCCCAAACATTCCTTTTCCTCCATATTTAGGCAATAATGAAGGATGAATGTTAACAATTTTATTTGGGTAAGCATGAATTAAATTCGCTGGTATTTTCCATAAAAAGCCTGCTAGTACAATAAAATCAATTGAAGCTTTCATTAAGTAGTCTGTGTATGCATCACCTCTAAAAAATTGTTCCTTTTCAATAATCAATACTGGTATTTTATTGTTATGAGCAATAGTTATTACGCCTGCATCTTGCTTATTAGAAACAATTAAAGCAATATTTATTGTTACATTTTGAGAAAAATACTGAATTATTTTTTCTGCATTACTTCCTGTGCCTGAAGCAAATACTGCCACATTTGTTTTCTCTTTATTCATATCAAAATTTAAGCTTTGTTCGTAAATCTTTTAAATATTCTGAGTAAGTAGTTCTTGAAAAAATTAAATTGACCCAAAAATATACTTACGAAAATGATACACATTGGCCAAATAAGCGTCATGCATATGACATAGAGAAAATAATAAACGAAATCTTTTGTATAAAGAAATGTATTAATGATTTTTTTTGATAGAAAACCACACAAACTGCCTCCAAGAGCAAACGTGATAAAAACAAGCACAAATTGCATCCACGTAAGTTTCCATTTTTCTTTTAATCGGTTAAACATGCTTCAAAAATGCACAAAAAAAATGACTAACAAACATGATTAAAAAACAATAACCACTTTAACAAAAACGTACACCTAAAATTTCTAT
>JBMLQZ010000126.1:0-2986 GCA_049241285.1 Chitinophagaceae bacterium
ATTATCTTTTCTTGAAGCTGAATGTTCTCTGTAACCTTGTGATTGCTGATGACTTTGAGTAACAATTCCTGCCCATTTTTTACGTTTATACGACCAAGAAAATTGTTGTTGTAGCTGATTAAAACTACCACCATTTAGTTGGGCGGTAAATGCGTTTTTTGCAGTATCATTAATTTTTGTTTGAAGCAACACAACGCCTGTTGTTCCAGCACCATACATACTTGCAGCTGCCCCTTTTATGATTTCTATTTGATGAATTTGAGTAGCATCAATTAAATTAAAATACGTATTGCCACCTCCATCTGAAATGGGTAAATCATTCCAATACATTTTAATATTTCTTACCCCAAATGGTGAACGAATAACAGAACCTCTGATAGACAGTCGATAACTAAGTGGACTTCTTTCTTCCATTCTAACTCCTGCAATTGCATTGATTGATGGAAGTAAATTGGGCGTTGATTTTATTTGTAATTGTTCATTATTTATCAATGATACTGATGCTGGCACTTGTAACCATTTACCATTGAACTGAAAGCTTTTTACAACAATTTCTGAAAGTGTATCAACAGCTTCTTTTTGCGATGATTGCGATTGACCAATTACAGGAATAAAACTATGCATTAATAAAAAACAACCAATAATATACTTCATACAATGTATTTGTATAAAAAATCCCGAAACAAAATTGTTTCGGGATAACATAAAAAGGTATTTAAAGTTCAATTATTTACCAACCACTTCTTTCACCAACTTAACTGTTCTTGCAACATCAGGAATAGCTAAAGCGGCTAAGTTTGGAGCGTAGTGCATTGGAGCATCGGCACTTGTAATTCTACGAATAGGAGCATCTAAATAATCGAATCCTTCTTTTTGAATGCGATAGGTAATTTCTGAGCTAACAGAAGCAAATGGCCATTGCTCTTCAACAATTACCAATCTATTGGTTTTCTTAACACTTTCTAAAATACATTTCCAATCAAGCGGACGAATTGAGCGTAAATCAATTACTTCTGCACTAATACCTTCTTTTTCTAATTCAGCAGCAGCACCTAAAGCAACTTTCATCATTTTATTAAAAGAAACAATAGTAACGTCTCTACCTTGTTTTTTTACATCTGCTTTACCTAATGGAATGTAATATTCTTCTTCAGGCACTTCAGATTTATCTCCATACATTACTTCACTTTCCATGAAAATAACAGGATCTTTTTCGTAACGAATGGCTTGCTTTAATAAGCCCTTAGCATCATAACCATTTGATGGAGAAACTACTTTTAAACCAGGAATATTGGCATATAAACTTTCAAAAGCAGTTGAGTGTTGAGCTCCTAATTGACCAGCACTTCCGTTTGGACCACGAAATACGATGGGACAACCAATTTGTCCACCACTCATTGCCAACATTTTAGAAGCAGTATTTAATATTTGATCTAGTGGTAATACAGCAAAGTTCCAAGTCATAAATTCAACAATGGGTTTTAAACCATTTTGAGCTGCACCAACTGCAATTGCAGCAAATCCAAGTTCAGCAATTGGCGTATCAATAACACGTTTAGGTCCAAACTCTGCTAACATACCTTGACTCACTTTGTAAGCACCGTTATATTCTGCTACTTCTTCACCCATTAAAAAAACCTTTTCATCTCTCCTCATCTCTTCATTCATGGCCTCACGTAAAGCCTCTCTAAAAGCAATGGAACGCATATTAATATCTTTTTAATTTTGAGTGGCAAAAATATAGGTTTATACACTAAAACAATCAAAATAATGAGAAGAACTGCAAGAACTTTTAAGAATAATTGTTTAAAAAACACATAAATACAAAACAGAACTATCATTTGTAAATGAATAAACGATGTACTGTTTATTTCACCAATTTATAGCACCAACGCTTTAGCTTTCCTTCAAAATCAAAAGGTGTAGTAGCTTTAGTAATGTCTTTTATTGTATTTGCTTTTATTGCAGCAGCATCTAAAACAAATTTGGTAAAGTTGGTGCTAAAATACACTTCTCCACCGGTTACCGTTGCTGCTAAAACGTCGTTTAACAATTCTACATGGTCTCTCTGAATATCTAAAATGTCTTTCATTCTTTTGCTGTTGCTAAACGTTGGTGGATCAATTACCACCAAATCAAAACTATTGGGCAAAAGCGTTTTTAAGTATTGTTTTACATCGGCATGAATAAAAAAATGCTTATTGGTTTGTAATAAATTGTTCAATTGCATATTTTCCTCAGCCCAAGACAAATAAGTTTTCGATAGATCTACCGTAGTAACAGTAGCTGCATTTCCTGCAGCTGCATACACAGAAAACGAACCTGTGTATGCAAACAAATTCAACACTCTTTTTTCAGCACAACTATTTTTCACCATTTCTCTAGTTAGTCGATGGTCTAAAAACAGGCCGGTATCTAAATAATCTGTTAGGTTAATTTTAAACTGTAAGTTGTTTTCTTTAACGGTAAAAAATTGCAATTCGGTAGCAACTTTTTCATATTGATCTTGCCTATTTGCTTTTCTTTTACGTTGTTTTATGTAAATGTCTTCGTTTTTTATTTGCAACAAATCAGCAATAATGGCTACACATTCTTCCAACCATTGTTCATGTTCTTCATCAGTCATTCCATGTCTTCGCAAATACTCAGCTAGGTACACTTTATTTTCGTACAACTCAATACAGAAAGGAAATTCAGGCAAATCATGATCGTAAACACGATAACAAACAACACCTATTCTTTGGGCAATTTTACGCTTGTGTTTGTACACTTTTTGTAAGCGATTAAAAAACATAATTTGTTTATCGGTCATGCTATACAACTGTATTTAACAACAATAATAGAAACAAGAATTCTATTGTACGCCAACTTTAGTAATTCTATTTAGCTGCTGACCTGCTTTTCGTTACAAGTCCTCACAAAGCTTCGTTATCACTACGATTTGTTCCGGGCTTTCAACTTCAATCAGGCGTAAATTTTCATCTAT
>JBMLQZ010000127.1:0-2754 GCA_049241285.1 Chitinophagaceae bacterium
TGTTTTTACCATATCTGGTTTAGCAGATGAAACTGATTTAAAATACTCCACCACTTTGTGATGTCTTGTGTATTTTGTACCAATTTTATAGCCCAAATACTTTTCAGGACTCTGTAATGTTTGAGCAGATAATTGCATATAAAAGCAAATACATAATGCAATCCATAGCGTTTTCTTCATACAAAAAGTTTTGTGGTGGTGAATGTAAGTAAAATGACAAATGCAAAAAATTAATCTGTTTGTTTAGTTATTTTTATTGGATAAAAGGTAATATCTAACACCTTTAATGCTATCCTTTCTTTTGTAGATAAATAGGCAAATGAAACTGATGTAAATGATGAAGTAAATGCACTAATGTTTGTTTTTGATGAGCATTTAAATCGCCAGTAATGATGTTTGCTAACGCATTCATTTGTTGAAAAGATTGCACTAAGGCTTCTCTCCCTTTCTCAGTAAGCATTAACCTTTTACTTCTTTTATCGGCTGCATCGTTAGATTGTTGTAATAATGCATTTTTCAATAACCTATTTATTACTTCCATTCCGCTGGTTTTCTCCATCACATTTTTTTCTATCAATTCCATTTTAGTGAATGAGTGATTTGGAAATAAATAAATAAGAAAACTAAAATCGTCGAAATTGCTAATAGCAGTGTTTGAAAGCATTTTTTTCAAATGCATTTTAGCATATCTATTCAAAAAAATGATGTACTTGCTAATGATACTTTCTGTTGTTTCTTCAAGAATAATATCATCTAAAGCTTTTTGTTGCAATGGTTTTACGTATAATTTCTTTTGTTCTAACAACCATTCAGCAAAAACAAATTCATCTTGAATTTCTCCCAATTCTAATTCACATTTTTCTAATTGCTGAACAATATTAGCCAATAGTTGATACTTCATAAAACAGACTTTAGAACAATTTTATACTTTATTAGAACAAAAGCAAACTGTTTTTGTTTTTGAAAGAATAATAAAATGCACAGGCATCAACCTTAGCGTAAAAGTTAATTTATGAAACAAGTTTTATTGGCCATTTCATTATTCGTATGTTTTCATTCAGTGTTAGCACAACAATCTGGCGTTATTTATGGAACAGTAATAGAAAAGAACTCCCAAAAACCAATTGCAGGAGCTACTATTTCTGTTAACCAACTTCAAGCAGTAACAAATGAAAAAGGAATGTATCGGTTGAATAACATTGTTCCTGCAACATATAATATTACCGTTAAAACAATTGGGTTTAGCACTACAACAAAATACAATGTGGTAATTAATTCTGGCAATGAAGCAGAAGTAAATTTTGAATTAGAAAATGCAACTACTGAATTAGCTGGAGTAACAGTAACAAGTTCTACCAAAAAATCTGTAAAAGCTGCTACACTTGAAACACCATTGAGTGTACAAAGAATGACTACTGAAGAAATAAAAGCAAATCCTGGTGGCAATTTTGATATTAGTAAGGTTATACAAAGCTTACCTGGAGTTGGTGGTGGCGTAGCTGGAGGTGGATTTAGAAATGATATTTTAATAAGAGGAGGTGCACCTAATGAAAATGTATTTTATGTTGATGGAATTGAACTACCAACCATTAACCATTTTGCCACACAAGGTGCAGGTGGTGGACCACAAGGAATATTAAATGTTAGTTTTATTGAAGATCTGAAACTAAGTACCAGTGCTTTTGATACTAGATTTGACAATGCATTATCATCTGTTTTTGAGTTTAAACAAAAAAGAGGAAACAGTAATCAATTACAAGGAAATGTACGTTTAAGTGCTACCGAACTAGCAGGAACTTTAGAAGGCCCATTAAACAAAGGAAAAAATCCTACAACATTTTTAGCAAGTGCAAGAAGAAGCTATTTACAATTATTATTTTCAGCACTAGACTTACCTATTAGACCAAATTACTGGGACTTTCAATTTAAAACAACAACGCAATTAAATAGCACTACAACTTTAACTTTATTAGGTGTTGGTGCCATTGACCGTTTTAGTTTTGCCGCCCCAAAAGAAGCTACTCCAGAAAAATTGTACAGCATAAGTAGCAATCCTGCTGTACAACAGAATAGTTATACCGTTGGTGGATCAATTAAAAAATTACTTAAAAATGGTTACTGGAATTTGGCTATTAGTAGAAACTTGTTAGATAATCAATTAGATAGATACAGTAACAATTTAGCACCATCTGAAGCTACAAGAAACTTAAAACTAAGAAGCATTGAAGCCGAAAACAAACTTCGATTTGATGTAAATAAAAACTTCAATGGATTAAAACTAGCCTATGGATTTACAGCACAATTGGTAAAATTTACCAATACCACATTCTCAAAAGTTAGCGAAAGCCCATTGGTGGTAAATAATTTTAATAGTAACATACAGTTTGGCAAAATGGGTGCATTTGTTCAACTAGGTAAACGCTTTATAGATAATAGATTGGGCTTAAGTATTGGTATTAGAAGCGACATTAACACATTTACCAATGATGGAACAAATGCATTGCAAACATTATCGCCAAGATTTAGTATTAATTATATGTTGGCCGACAAATGGAATGTAAGTGCAAGTATTGGCAGATATGCAAAACTGGCTTCTTATACTATATTAGGTTTTAAAGATAACTATGGAAATTTTGCCAATAAAAACGCTTCGTATACAATTAGCAATCACTATGTAGCAGGCTTTGAACATTTACCAAGCAATACTTTACGATTTACTTTAGAAGGTTTTTATAAAACCTATAATCATGTCCC
>JBMLQZ010000128.1:0-3469 GCA_049241285.1 Chitinophagaceae bacterium
GATCATGTTCGTCTAAATTAACAGTTTGACCAGTTTTCCACCAACCATCGCTAAACTGAAACGTAAAACCACCTAAGCTGTTGTTATTTTTACCCATACCAGCTGCATTGGCATAAATTTCTTTCCAATTGCTCACCAAAACTCTAGCTTGATATTCTTGGTCTTCTTTATTAGCTTTAGTATTATATGCATCTGAGCCAAATTCTGTTAAAACAATTGGCTTTCCATATTCTTTGGCAACTCTATCATACAAGTCGGTAAAAGAAGCTCCTCTGTAAACATTAATTCCTAAAACATCTACATCTTTACATTCCTTAGCAATAATATCTAAAAATAGTAAATCACCATTACAAATTGATACCGGATGATTTGCATCAATTGCTTTCATTTCTTTTACTGCTTCGTTAAATAACTTGTACATAAACGTAGCATCCTTAGTAGATTTTCTGTCTTGAACAGGAATATTTTCTGTTTCAGCTCCACGCCAAAACAAACCATAATTGTTTTCATTTCCTAAAAGAAACATTAGTAACCCTGGTGTATTTTTATACTGAGCTACCATTTCTTTCACTTCTTTTAATAATATTTCTCTAACTGCAGGGCTAGAATAATCGGTATTGGGCTCCCATTTACCTTTAACAGTTAAACCATATCTACCAAAAGAGTGGTTTAGCATGGTATAAATGCCAAAATTGTTGTAGATGTATTGAATCCATTTAGCTGGAACACCTGTATATTGTCTAATAGTATTAACGCCCATGTTTTTTAACATAGCCATTTCATAATCTAATGCTGCTTTAATTGTAGCATCACTTTGTGTCCAAAGACTGTAGGTGTAGTTGGTTCCAACTGGAAAATAATCCCAGTTCATACCATTAATAAAGATTGGATTTCCATTAGCAACTAGCGTAGAACCATTATTGCTATTTTGAACTTGCACACTCTGTGCAAATGTGTTAATAGTTAAACTCAGGCAAAATACTGTAACCAGGAGATAAACATTTTTTCTCATACGGCGTTTTTCTTTTTAATCGTTAATCGAAAAAACAATAAACATTTCACTAATGCTTGGTGTAATTTCGGCAATGTAAAGATATAAATGCTACTTTTAAATTTCCAAGTATGCTTATACATCATTACTACATCAATAATCTATAAATGCTTGATTATGATTACTTTTATCTACATCTGTACTACATCAACACAATTCTCTTACATTTAATTTCCAATTTATTGCATGTCATTACTTAAAAACATTTTACTGTTTCTATTAATTGTTTGCAGCTTCATTACACAAGCTCAAATAAATATTACCAATTTCACCAGATTAGAATATGGCGGTGGAATGCAAAACTGGTCTATTGAAGGAGATAAAGATGGTAGGGTTTATATTGCAAATAATGAAGGACTACTAGTTGGTATTGGAAATAAGTGGCTAATTTATCCAACACCTAATAAAACCATTGTTCGTTCTATTGCTCTTGATACTCATGGTAAAATATATGTGGGAGGACAGGATGAAATTGGATATTTTACTTTGAACACTACAGGAAAATTATTATACGTTTCTCTTTTACCACTGATTGCTGAATCTGAAAGGCAGTTTGCTGATGTTTGGAATATAGTAGTAGTAAATGATGTTGTTTACTTTAGAACTTCTCAAAAAATATTTGTACTAAAAAAAGATAAAATAACTGTTTACAAAACAAAAACACAGTGGGACTTTTTAGGAGCCGAAGGTAGAAACATAATTGTTGCAGAACGAGACAAAGGTCTATACTATTTAGAAGGAAATAATTTAATTATAAACAATATTAATAAAAAATTACTTCCAACAAGCGTTATAGATTTTAAAAACGGCAGCTTACTTACAACTGTAAACGAAGGTTTGCTGAGAATTGAAAACAACATAGTTAAAAGATTTATCATTGAAACAGGCAATAGTTCTGACAACAACCAACACTTTACTTGTGCAAAGCAACTAGCTGATAAATCAATTTTAGTGGGTACTTATGATAACGGTATATATAAATTAGATAGTAACGGAGTTTTATTGCAAACTTTTACTACTTCAAACGGATTAAATAGCAATAATATTAAATGTATATACCAAAATAAACAGAATATTTTTTGGGTTGGATTAGAAGATGGGATTGCAGCATTGGATATGCAATACAATATTAGTCACATAAACCCTCGTTTATTTAATGGAGCCGCTGGCTATAGTGCTACCATTTATAACAACAAAATTTACTTTGCTTTGGCTAACGGAATTTACACAATGCCGTTAACAGATAATATTAACCAACTTTCTACAGCAGAAAATCTAAAAAAGATTGCTAATGGGCTAAGTTGGAAGCTAGCTGAAATTAACGGAAAACTTTTTGCAGGAAGAGATGATGGATTTTACGAAATAAAAAATGATGTTCTTACAGAAATTGATAAAAACACAGGGTATTGGATTTTTAAAAAGTTACATAACAATACAAAAACATTTGTTGCTGGCAACTATTGGGGTATTTCTCTTTTCGATTCTACCTTAAATGGGATTAAAAAAATGAAAGATTTAAGCAGTTTAAATATTTCTGCTCGTTACTTAGAGGTTGACACCATTGATAATACTATTTGGATTTCACATCCATACAGAGGTGTTTATAGTGTTTCGGCCAATAATTTTTTAATTAAACATTATACTCAAAACGATGGCTTGCCATCAACATTAAATAACCATGTATTTAAAATCAATAACAAAGTTGTAATTGCAACTGTTAATGGCATTTATGTATTTAACAAAAAATCAAAACGATTTGAAGTTTCCCCTTCCTACCAACCATTCTTCAACAATAAAAGTATTCGCTATTTACAACAAGACCCTAAGGGAAATATTTGGTTTGTAGAGAATAAAACAGTTGGTTTAGTAAATATTGCTACTAAGTCTATTACCTATTTTAACGAACTACAGCAAAGGATTTTAAGTGGTTTTGAAAATTTTTTTCTTACAAATAATAATTTGGTTGTAGGTGCAGAACAAGGCTTTTATTATTTAAATGCCAATAAATACCTGCAACAAAAACAAATAAACAATGTGCTTTTTACAAGTATTACTGCTTATAACAAAGAAGATTCGGTTTTGTATGCAGGTATTGGTGAGGCAAGCAAAGAATTGGTTGTAAATAATAAATGGAATTCATTTCACTTTGAGTTTTCTGCACCTTATTCTTCTCAATCTATCAACATAAAATATGCTTACAGATTAGTGGGCTTTGAAGACGAATGGAGTAGCTGGACGTACAAAACGGAAAAATTTTATACAAATTTGGCAGCAGGTGAATACAAATTTGAAGTAAAAGCACTCAATAATTTAAATATAGAATCGGCTATTACTAGCTTCACATTTAAAATTTCACCTCCATGGTATAATACAATTTGGTTTAAAATACTTATGACCATCTTACTCATTTATTTTATT
>JBMLQZ010000129.1:0-5636 GCA_049241285.1 Chitinophagaceae bacterium
AAAAGTAAGTTTTTTACCTTTTTGCAATGGATTTGGATAAGCAACTAATCGAATTTTATCATCCAACACACCAGTAATTTGGATAGACTTGCTATAAGCATAACTTCCATCATTATCAACCATTTTAAGTCTATAATAAGCATTATCATCAAATTGTAAAATATTAGCTTTATATATACATGATTGTGTATCATTACATTTTGCAGGTACAGATACTGCTTTACTAAATGAATAGCCATCTGCACTTTTTTCTACTTCAAATCTATTTAAATTAACTTCATTAAGTGCCGACCATTGTAATGAAGCATTATCGCCAGTTTGTGTGCCAGCAAAGTTTGTAATAGTGGTGGGTAAAGGAAAATTTCCATTAAAGTTTAAAAGTTCTGGATAGTTCATCCAACCACGACCAGTATCGGTAGCAGGGGTATTGGTAGAAATAATGAGTACTTGTTCATTTGCTGGAATTGTATAATTAGTACCAGTTAAAATGATAGGTTTATTAATAATGCTATCACCTCTTTGAAACAATACTTGATTAGTATTTCCACTAATTAATATACTACTTAAATCTACAGTAGTAGCCGATCCATTATTTCTATAAGATGCGTAGGCTTTTCCATTTAGGGTTACTATTAAACCTTTTAAATTTCCATTAATTACACGATTAACTGTTGCTATACCTACTGCATTTGAATCTTTAATTTCTACTAAAAAATATTTTTTTGTTGTACCTGGATAGGCATATAAATTGGTACCGTTTGATTGGTTATGACGAAAAATAATTTCCATCGAATTAGGAAAATCATCTCTTACTACACCTGCAGTATCAACACTTACAGATGCGAAATTATGGGCATGTATGATGGTTTTAAATTTACCGTATGCATATCTACTACCAGCAACTTCAGTAACCATCCATTTTGGATTTAATAAACTATTTGTTTGTCTGCCATAAGTAAAACGTACTCTTCCATCAATTTCAAAAGCTTGTGCAGTAACACTGTTATTAGTAGGATATGTTTCTACAAAGCCAATCAACCTATCAGGTAATGTAATCCATTGTTGATAAGAAGACCATTTGGTTTCTACTGCACCTGGACCTGAAGTTTGGTACTGCAAAACCCCCGGTGTGCTAATTGTTGAAACCGATCTTCCCACACATGTTTTTACGTTTACATTGGCCATCATATAGCCCCAGTCTGTCCATTCTTGTTTAGGATTACTATTACGTACATGCACCTTGCTATGTACACACATTAACGCTGCATCCATTTCGTCTTGTGCGCCACCATGATTACTAGGGGTGGTTTCCATAGCACCAACTATAGTTTGTAAGCCAGGCTCATTTTCACCAGATAAAGCAACACTTCTGCCAACAGCAGCATATGAAAAACGTCCGTATCTACCTCTTGGGCCTTTAATGTTTCTATCGTACACAACATAGTTATCTGGTAATGGCGAAGCAGGGATATTAGGATTATAAAAAGATAATGATAAAGGCATTTCATCAGTATAGCCGGTAATGGTTCTAAATTGATTATACTTTGTTTTTAAAAAAGGGTTTTGACTAATTGCCAATAAAGGTTCAGCCGATTTTCCTGAGGAGCCATTATACATCGTTTTCCAAGCTGGTGCTGTATGAAACTCTGCAACTTCATTTGGTTCAATACTTATAATTTCAAACATGGCAGATTTATTTATACAATTCCAAGCTGGTTGATACCCTGTAAGTGCCCAAATTTTTGCCAATGAATTATTAGTGGCTCCATGATAGTTGGTTACTTCATTCTGATCTTTTCTATATAAATATGCACCATCTGGTTGAAGCGTAGATAAATTCATTGAATCAACAATTCTCTTGCCATAGTTTATCCAGTTGTTATTTTTACGATAAACGCCTGCATTAATTAAAGCTTCAGCATAAGATATATCTCTGTTAGTGTACAAAAATGCTGGAATAGCACTTTGTGCATAGTTATAAAATTGACCCCCTAACAAGTCGGCTGCATTCCTTAATTTTTGTAAAAGTGTATTGGGAATATAACTGCCAAAACTAGTATCGGCTACACGCCACGCATCGCAAATTACCGGTGCAGAAAACCAATCATTTAAGGCATTGATAGTGTTGCCAGGAATGGTAGATGGCTCGGTGCCATTTAATAAATAATCATCAGAGGATGCATAAATAATAGTCAAGAATCTTCTAAATAATTCAGGATGATAACGATAATTACTGTATGGAGATACGATTAACCAATGTAGGTTTATGGCAATATCGGATAACGTTCTACCATCGTAAGAATTAGGAAAAACAGGATTGCCTGCCGTTGCTTTAGGAAATTCTGTAAATGATTGCGTTAAGTAGTTTGAAGCCCATGTATTTAATGCTGCTATAAAAGGGTTGTTGGCGGCTGTAGTTTTTGTAGGTACAGGAAAGAAACCAATGGCTTTTGTGGGTGTTAATGGGTTATTTAATGTGGCATTAGTTAATGCTGTAATTTCTGTTTGTAAGCTATTAGCTTCTGCCGTGAAACCAGAGTCTAGTGCTAAGTATCTGCGATTAGTAGCTACAGAAATGGCTATATCTTTTAATTCAGCTAAGGTATCTACTGCTCTAAAAGTTATATCATCAAACCAAAACTGTTTAGGATACGGGCCTGTTGGCACTGTAGTTGTTGTATTAGGCCTTATAGAAATACGCATATTGTTACGTTCAGCAGTTGTCCATGAACTTAAATCAACATACATTTTATACATACGCCAACGAGTATCAACTGTAAATAATTGGCAAGGGCTGGTAACAGTACAAGTGCCGTTAGAGGTAATAGATTCTGAAGATTTGAAAACATTTACTGTAACAGGATATGTTGCATCTGCTTTCATAAACAAGGTAACTACACAATTATTTGCTGTAGGTCCTGTAGCTATAGATTGGAATAAACGAATATCGTTTCTATTGGTATGTTTAGTAATATTTAGATATAATGAATTACTACCTGTATTTTTTGTGGTGTTATCTATTTGTGTTGTGCCACAACTAGCCCCAGTACAAGTAGGATGATTGTTGCCCACAAAAGCTAATTGCCATTGACCAGGCAAACCAGTAGCATTACCACTGCTTGTAGTCATATAACTGTTAATACCTGCTGAGTATGCTTCAAAACCACTATTTGAAAGCAAATTTTGAGCACTTATTTTTGATATAAGTAGTATACATAAAATAATACTTGTACTGGTAAGTTTAGTTTTCATGATTTGTAGGCAAGCATTGTTGATTAAAGAAGAAAAAGTTGCAGTGTGCGACGCAACTGTAGCTGAGTAACAAAAGGATGGTGGTTACAAAATTATTTTTTTAAAATAGCAACTTCATCTATCCAAAATGTTTTAGGATACGGGCCAATGGGTAATGATTTATTATTATTCACTCTTATTGAAACCCTCATATCTGTTCTATCTGCATCAGTCCAATCACTAATATTGGTTGTGAATTTAAATTGTTGCCATTCGGTAGTTGCAGTAAATGAACCCGTAAAAGGAAGAGCTCCATTATTTGTATTTTGTTGTGTTCCCCTCAATAAATCAATAGCTACTGGACTTATAACGGAAGCCTTAATCCAAAAGGACACTTCATATTCACCAGTAGTTTGTGTACCAGCAATAGTTTGCAGTAACTTAATATCATTTCTATTAACTTGACTATCTACTTTAATTTCTATTGAGTTATTACCTGCTTTTTTATCAGAGGTTACTATGGCTGCACTTCCTTTTGCACAGCCATCTGGGCATCCACCTTTGGCAAATGACATCTGCCATTTACCACTTAAACCACTAATCTTACCACCACTTATTGTAGTAAAAGAACAAGGGCCAGGTTTGTAATTTTCAAAGCCACCGTCAATTAATAAATTGGTTTGTGCGTTTAAGCTAGCTGCTGCAACAAGAAACATAAAACAAAAAAATACTTTTTTCATAATGGAAAATTGTTTTATTGATGTACTAAATTTTGATTCTTTATTTTGATAGGGTTGACTACCAATAATTTTCTGTATTTGTTTATGGAAAAATTCATACCTTTTTCTAAGTGATACAATGGAGCCTGATAAACAAATGCATAAGGCTTGTATAAAGTAGCTGCAGTGGGATTGTTTTGTTTAAAATCATTATACAACTTCCAATAAGTATCGTAACGGTTAATGGCTTTGGCTAACTCAATTTGTTGATAGTTACCAGTTTGATCGCCTTTGTAACCAAGTGCCATAACATTCCAACCTTCAGCAATAATTTGATGTAATAGCAACCCATATTTTGAGGATACTCTTATATACGATTCATCTGCTTTATTGGCAATTTGAACTTGTGTAGATAGAGATACTATCTTCTTCCACAATGTAACTGATTCGTATTTTTCAGCAATAGCTGCATCTAGTAAATTATGCGTATATAAGTACTCAAAATAGTTAAATAAAAATCCTTCACTTGGTGCTCTTGCACCTTGTTCTGCTTCTTTTTCAATACCTGCTAAAAACTCGTCTCTCATCCAAAATGCGGCACTACTATCAAAAGGTAATTTTACAGATGAATGCCCACGTATAACGGCTTTTGCTGAAAGCAAGGCTAATTCTCTAAACGCTTTCTTACTTTTTTCTGCTATACCATTTTCTTTCATAAACTGATTAAAAATAGCTTCTTCCGTTTGCATACTATTGTTACCCCAATGGCTAATTACATAGGCGTTTAGCTTTGGCCAAAATTCGTTAGAAATATATGGACCAACCCATCCACCACCTCTACTCCAACTCCAAATACCAGCAAAATTTTTATGATGCTTAATATCGTTTAAACAACGATTACCAGTTTGTGGTTTGTTGTGCATAAACTCTTCAAACCCATTTATAACACCATCCATTACATAATTCGGATAAGCACCTTTTCCCTCATATTCACGTTGACATTGTACCTCTACAATTTGTTGATGCTTACCAATACCTAATGTTGGATTAAAGTCGTAAGTACGATGATAATCGCCTTTGGTATGTTTAATAGAAAATATAAGATTGGGATGAATATTTATTTGATTGGTTACTTTGCTGTAATACAAAGAATCGTCATGCATGCCTCCAAAACTCCATGTACGATAGAAGACTTTTTTATTGAGTTTTTCGCAAATTTCTTCTCTTAATAAAGATATTAATTTTACATGACTTTGAACGCCATTGGTAATAGGGTTATTACCTGTATGATAAGGAACATTATTGGTATATGTTTCGCCAGTTCTAATAACCAATCCATCTAGTTCAGGGAAAGTTTCGAATAACTCTCGAATCATTAACTGATGTATTTCTACTGTTTTAGGACGTTCGAAAGAAATTTTTCCATTTTCATCGCAAATTTCATTTCGATAGAGTTCTACTACTTTTTTTGGTAATACAATAATATCGGTGAAATAATAAATGTTAATGCCGGCTGCATGAGCTTCTCTAATATTTGCTTTTATTTTTTCAGCAGCAGCTTCAATCCAAATTGCTTCTTTACTACCTTTTGGGAATAAATTAGGTTGAAGCTTATTAAAAAAGATAGCAGCATGAGGAAAAACAAAATCGTTCATTACTTTTCCATTGTACCCATTAACTGCTAAA
>JBMLQZ010000130.1:0-4531 GCA_049241285.1 Chitinophagaceae bacterium
AACAGCAACACCTTGTTCAATGCTTTGCTTAACTTGTATGGCTGTTAAGTTTGGAAAATAAGAACGCACTAAAGCCGCTAAACCTGCAACTACTGGAGAGGCCATGCTTGTTCCATCTAAAAAACCGTAGGTATTTCCACCAGGAATGGTACTATATATTTGATTTCCTGGTGCAAAAACATCTACATTTTTTTTACCATAATTACTAAATGTTGCTACATAATTATTAGCAATACTTACATCGCTAGCTGCACCTACTGTAATTACATTATTAACCCATTCTCCTGTTAGCATTTCTGCACAAGGATAATTTTCTGTACTATCTACATTTTTTGCATCATTACCAGCAGCATGAATTAATAAAACATCTTTTGATGCAGCATATTTAAAGGCATCATCTACCCATTTTTTTTCAGGAGAAAATCCTTTACCAAAACTCATGTTTATCACTTTTGCACCATTGTCAACTGCATATCTAATTGCCAAAGCAATATCTTTATCATATTCATCACCATTAGGTACGGCTCTTATAGTCATTAATTTAACGTTATTTGCTACACCGTCCATTCCAATACCATTACCTCTAACTGCAGCTATAATTCCACTAACATGTGTTCCGTGTCTACTGCCTTTTCCCATTACATCACAATTGCCATAAAAGCGGTCGTTAATATCGTTGTAATTGTCTTTGGTAACTTCAGCTCTTAAATCTACTGGTGGTTTTTCTTTTGCTTCAACTTCATCTTTTAATCTATCTATTTCTTCATTTAAAGTTTCAATAATAAATGAACTTTTAGCATCATCGCCAAAAGGCAATCCTTTCATTAATCGTAAAAAATTAAGTTTGGCTTTTTTTGCAGGTGCAGATGTAAGATTTAATTTTTCTAATTCTGTAGCAGAATATTCTTTCACATTACCTTCTACACAAATGAGTGAATCCCAATCTGATAAGTTTTTAGCTATTCGCTCATATTGAATTAATTGAACCCCACTATTTGTGCTGGGTTCAATGTTTGAGGCAGCTCTTTTCCACATTTTATAGATGTATAATTCCTCTTTTGAAAGGGTAGATTCATCTATTTGCTTGCCTTCATATTTTGCTTTATATGCATGATATACTCTTGCTTTTTCAGCAGCAGCTTTTTCTATGTTTGTTCCGTTTTTGTTTCCTAGAAAATTCCAACCGTAATAATCATCTATATATCCATTTCCATCATCATCAATACCATTATGAGGAATTTCTTTTTCATTTTTCCATAATACTGGTTTTAAATCTTCGTGTAACGTATCAACTCCAGAATCAATTACTGCAACAATAACAGGAGTAGACTTTTTACTTTGTAGTTTTTCGTATGCTTTTTTTAGGTTGATACCAGCAAAGCCATCGGTAGTTTTTTCTTTTAAATGCCAGCCTTTTAAACTGTCTTGTGAAGTGGCGTTTTGAGCATTACTGCTAAATGTAGAGAATACAAATGCACAGATAACAATCTTCTTCATGAATCAAATTTGGTTAAAGTAGATGAGCGAAAAAAATTTTGAGCGATTTGTAAAATTCCAAAATTTAACTGGTAAATTTTCTACTTTTCTTGATTTTTAATGTTAACATATTGCTAATAAATGTTGTAACACTATTCAATAACCTATAAAAATAAAAAACTGCCACAAAAAGTTGTTGCAAATAACTTTGTGTGGCAGTCTATTGAATTTGTCTAATGAAATGTTTATAGCTTACTAATTAGTTCCTTAGCAGATCTTACATAGTCGGTATTTTTTGCTTCAGTAGCAATTTGAATACATTTTTCTGCACTTGCTTTTGCACTTGCTTTATCGCCCATGCTGCTTTCTATTCTTGCTTTTAATAGGTATAACCAAAATGCATTTTTATTTGCATCAATGGCCTTAGTTACGGCAGAAAGTGCTTGAGGATAATCTTTTGCCATTTCATAATAGAAATTAGCTGCAGCTTGATAATTTGGTTTATCACCAGCTAAATTTTTAGCGATATCTGCCTTTACTCTATCTTGAACATTGGTTGTAATTGGTAAACTTACAGCTACATTATCCCACATAATATGTAGTTCAATACTTTCGAAATTTACATTAGCAAATTGCATAGTAAATGTTTCTGCTTTCTCTTTCATTTTCATAATAGGAGCAGTAAAACGAACTACATCATTTTCTTGCTTATACATACTTGGTTGATTCACATTCACATCTTTTGAAATAATGATGGTGAATTCTTTTTTACTAGGAATTGATAATAATCCGTATTTGCCAGCTTTAATGGCTACACCATTTATAGAAACTTCATCGCTAAAAGTAATAGTAGTAGCTGCATTTGCACCTGTACGCCAAACTTGATCAATAGGAGCCAACTCGCTATTTTCTTTAAAAACTGATCTGTTTTTAACAGATGGCCTACTATAACTTAATTCTATGTTACCTAGTCCAAAGTTTTGCTTAATAGTTTGAATAGGACTTGGTTGTGGCATGTTAATAGGCTGTGCAAACAATTGTGTTGCAAACAAAAGTGCAAAAGAAAAAAGTAATTTTTTCATTGTTTAGTATTTAAAGATTTTAGGCAAACGTACAATATCTTATTTATCGCTAAAATGTTTTTGATAAATGGTAAATGATAAAAAGTAGCAAAATAAATACGATATAAAATATTGATTGTTAATATTTTATTTTCATTTTAGCTTTATTATTCTTTTTGTTAGTAGGAACATTGAACTTAGGACCGGTAGTTAAAATATTGATAATTTTATGATTGTTTGCCGTATCTGTAATGGTGTTTTTAGTGATTGCTACATTAACCGGGTTTCCATTTTTATCAATCTTAAATTCTAATTCTACTTCTTTACCATGTATGTTGGTTACTTTAACTTCGTTATCAATAGTAGAATCTGCTAAAAAATGTAATTTTTCTTGTAAATATTGATTGTAATTTTCCCAGCCATTTACAGGTTTTGCTGTTGAAATTATACCAGTTATTACATCTCTTTTGGCAGTATTATTTTCAGTAGCCTTTTTACGTTTTCCAATTTCAATGACATTAATATTTTTATCATCAATTTGGTTTAAATTATTGAATGCAGATCTACTTTTTATAATAGGCACATCTTTGCTGGCTGTCTTGGCTGTTAAATTAGCTGTTGATTGATTGGCTGAAATAGTTTCTTTTGCTAATATTGTTGAATCTACTTTTTGATCATTTCTTGAAGCTATGGTATTTGATTGTGCTTCTTCTGCATTGGCTAAAGCCATTGAAATGGCATCTTCTTGTTCTTGTGTTTTGGGTTTTGCTGGCAAAATAATATCATCAGAATTGTTATCTGTAATGGCACTTATTACATCCTTTTTTGGTTGGTTGATAATAGGCTGTATTTTTTCTGTAACAACTAGTTGTTGTTGAATAGCTACAGTTTTTTGATTGGCATAAGGAGAGTCAACTGCAATTTTTTTAACTGTTTTTTTTGGTTTTACTTGAGCTATATTATTGGTTGTATTATTTGTTTGCTTTAATGATGAAACAGCTATTACGGATGCTAAAATTATGAGTAAACATATGGCTGCAATATTGAACCATTTGTTTTGATAGATAGTAAATATTGGCGATTGTTTTTTTGTAGATGCAAGAATTTTTTCTGTAATAGCATCAAGATTTTCTTGAATAAGTTTAGGGTTATTATTTATTTTGAAGCCTTCAACAGCATCTGCCAGAGCATCATCTTGTAGCATGGCATTTTCAAAAGCGTACATGTCGCTTTTAGACAGCTTTCCATTAATATACTGTTGAATATATTCTTGGGAAAAAAATATGTTGGTAGAATTAGGCTGCATTTTTTTCCATACAAATTTTTAAATTTCTTCTTCCATTTTGAAGTAGGCTTCTTACTTTATTCCATTCAAAACCAGTAACATCAATAATTTCTTGATAACATTTCTCTTCTAAAAAAAACAATCTTATGGCTTTTTGTTGTTCTGTTTGTAATTGTTGAATACAGTCTTCCATTTTTTGCAATTGTTGTTCTTTTAGTAAAAAAGCGTCTTCATTATTTTCATGATGCATATTTTCAAAAGATTGCATAATAGCATCATCGCTTGTGCCAACAATATTTAATTGCTTTTTTCTTAAATACATTAAGCAATGGTTTTTTGCCAAAACGTGTAACCAACTTTTAAAGTTATGAATAGTATGTTCGGCTACTTTTTGTAAAAGTTGCTCATAAATATTCATCACAGCATCTTTTGCTAACTCATGATTTTGTAAATATTTTAAGCAAACTCCATATACAACAGCATTATAACGTAAAAATAATTCTGCAAGCATTTGTTGTTGCTTGGTTTGCTTGTAGCGTTGTAGAAGTTGCTCGTCGGTTAAAGTTGCGTATAAGTTGCTTGTAATCATGGAGTTGATAAGCTATGAAAATAAGATTTTTTTCTTGCTAAAATCGGTTCTTCATTATTTATGTAAGTGAGAGGAGCATTATTCAATTCGCTTTAGTTGAATTTCATCAATTTTTTTATA
>JBMLQZ010000131.1:0-1834 GCA_049241285.1 Chitinophagaceae bacterium
TAAAACAGAAAAATTCGAACAAAACATTCCTGTTTTAATGGCTTTAATAGGTATTTGGTATACCAATTTCTTTAATGCCGAAAGTGAAGCTATACTTCCTTACGATCAATATTTACATCGTTTTGCAGCCTATTTTCAACAAGGCAATATGGAAAGTAATGGAAAAAGTGTAGATAGAAGTGGCAATCAAGTAAACTACAAAACAGGCCCAGTTATTTGGGGAGAACCTGGTACAAATGGGCAACATGCATTTTATCAATTAATTCATCAAGGAACACTTACTATTCCTTGCGATTTTATAGCTCCAGCTATCAGTCATAATGCAATTGGCGATCATCATCAAAAATTATTGTCAAACTTTTTTGCACAAACAGAAGCATTAATGAATGGGAAAAGTGAAAACGAAGTAAAGATTGAATTAATGAAAGCTGGAAAAACAGAAGAAGAGATAAAAAAACTGGTAAACTTTAAAGTTTTTCAAGGAAATAAACCTACCAATTCATTCTTAGTAAAACAAATTACACCATTTACCTTAGGCAGTTTAATTGCTTTGTACGAGCATAAAATATTTATTCAAGGTATTATTTGGAACATCTTCAGTTTCGATCAATGGGGTGTTGAATTAGGCAAACAATTGGCAAATCAAATTTTACCAGAATTGGCTAATGACAATGCTGTTCAATCTCATGATAGTAGCACCAATGGATTAATAAACGTGTATAAAAAGTTTAGAGCTGTAGCAAATTAATACCAGTTTATTATGGAAGTTTTTTTAAGACAAATTCAACCAAACGACAATCCTTATATTGCTACAATTATTAGAAAAAGTTTAGAAGAATTTGGTGCCAATAAGTTAGGAACAGTGTATTACGATGCGTCAACCGATGCTTTGTACCAGCTTTTTCAAACCCAACGAAGTGTTTATTTTATTGCTACCTACAATGATGAAATAATTGGTGGTGCAGGAATTTTTCCTACAGATGGCTTACCCCATAATACAGCTGAGTTGGTAAAAATGTACATAAAACCTGCATTTAGAGGAAAAGGAATTGGTAAAAAATTATTAGACCAATGCACAAGTTGGGCAAAAGTAAATGGTTATGAAAACGTGTATTTAGAAACCATGCCAGAACTAAAAAAAGCAATATCAACCTATGAAGCTTATGGATTTAAAAGACTTCAAAATCCTTTAGGCAACAGTGGTCATACTGGTTGCGATATTTGGATGCAAAAAGAATTATAAAATACATCAAATCATATCAAAAATCCTCATGCTTTTGCATGAGGATTTTTTTATGTTGCAATCTTTCAAATCACTATTTAGCTTCTGTTGCGTCGCACTCTTCAACGGTTAGATTCTTTGTGCAGCAATAACCATTGAATAAAAATGTATCAACATTATAACCATAAAAAAAGGAGACTGATGTTACCAACAGTCTCCTTAAATATAGTAATTATGAAATAGCAATAAATAAACCTATTTAGCTCTATTGTAAGCTTTCACCGAGTAAACAAAACCTTCTACTTTTTTAACTTGACTTTCTCTAGGCTTACCTTTTAAACTAGTAGTTTGAGATAATTTAATTCTACGAATAGTAGTATCAATCTCTTTATATTCTTCTAAGAAAGAATAAATATTCTTACTCTTAATAGCAAACGTAACACCATCTGCTTGTGTTTGTCTAGAACTTAAAATACCAATCACCTCACCATCTTTATTCAAAACCGGACCACCACTATTACCAGGATTAGAATTAGTTTGAATTTGATAACTCAAAGTATCGCCATGAAAACCAGACTTTGCACTCAACGATCCTTGTATATAAGTTAATGT
>JBMLQZ010000132.1:0-1225 GCA_049241285.1 Chitinophagaceae bacterium
CAACTTGGCTGCAATGAGCCATGTTCATGTAAGTTTTGAAGAACCAGAATACACAGCAAATGCTGATGGTATTGGCACATTACGTTTATTAGAAGCAATTAGATTATTAGGACTAGTAGATAAAACTAAAATTTATCAAGCATCAACTTCTGAATTATATGGTTTAGTGCAAGCTGTTCCACAAAGTGAAACAACTCCATTCTACCCTCGTTCTCCTTATGCAGTTGCTAAATTATACGCTTATTGGATTACAGTAAACTACCGTGAAGCTTATGGAATGTTTGCATGTAACGGTATTCTGTTTAACCATGAAAGTCCATTACGTGGCGAAACTTTTGTAACTAGAAAAATAACTAGAGCAACTGCAAAAATTGCTTTAGGGTTACAAGATATTATTTATTTGGGAAATTTGTCAGCTCGTAGAGACTGGGGCCATGCAAAAGATTATGTTGAAGGCATGTACCTGATTTTGCAACAAGAAAAGCCAGAAGATTTTGTTTTAGCTACAGGTGTTACAACTGAAATACGTGTGTTTGTGCAAATGGCTTTTGAACAAGTTGGAATTGAGGTTGCATTTAGAGGTGAAGCTGAAGCAGAAGAAGGTTATGTTGTTGCTTGCAAAGGCGAATATCAATTGCCTGTTGGAAAAGTGGTGGTAAAGGTAGATCCACGTTATTACAGACCAACAGAGGTTGAATTGTTAATAGGAGATCCTACAAAAGCAAATGAAAAATTAGGTTGGAAACCTAAATATGATTTACAAGCTTTAGTAACAGAAATGATGGCTAGTGATGTAGATTTATTTAAGAAAGAAAAACATTTAAGAGATCATGGTTTTGCTCATAAAAATGAGTTCGAAAACTAATTAAACATCAAATTTAGAAAACAGCAGGAACTAAATTCCTGCTGTTTTTATTAAACAGAAATACAGAGATTGATATGCAGAAAGATGCAAAAATTTATATAGCTGGTCATAGAGGAATGGTGGGTAGTGCAATTTTTAGAAAGTTGCAAAAAGATGGTTTTAATAATATCGTTACAAAAACATCTTCTGAATTAGATTTAAGAAACCAACAAGCAGTAAATGATTTTTTTGCTACTGAAAAACCAGATTACGTTTTTTTAGCAGCAGCAAAAGTTGGTGGTATTGTTGCTAATAATACGTATCGTGCTGATTTTATTTATGAAAATCTAATGATTGAATCAAATATTATTCATGCAGCAT
>JBMLQZ010000133.1:0-4946 GCA_049241285.1 Chitinophagaceae bacterium
CTGAAGGTCATTATACGTTTGTAATGAATGATTGTGGTTATAATACCAATACCAATGCAAGATTTTTTGTATGTAGAACAACGAATGCACCTGTAACTGTTACAAGATCAAATGAAGTGGTAAATCCTGATGGGTCGGTTACAATTAGTATTACGACTAGTGCTGTAAAATCTGCTGAAGAGTTTATTTTAATAAGATATGTGAGTGGTGTGTCTAGCGATTTTTCTGGTGCTACTGCAACTAATGTTGTTCAAGCAACTGGAAGTGGAACTAACTATGTAGCCACTATTCCTGCACCAAATACTTCTACTACCTTTAAGTATTACGTTTTTACAAGTACACTTGATGCAACTGCTTTAAATGGTCAGTCAGAGTTGAATAAATCGTTAGGAACAATTCGATATGATGATAATGCTGGATCAAACTATACAACAGCTGTAACATTACCAGTTTACTTGCAATTGTTCTCTGGATCAATTCAAAACAATAAAATTCAATTACGTTGGAAAACTTTTTTTGAGCAAAACGTAGAAAAATTTGATGTAGAAAAATTAGTGAATACACAATGGGTAACTATTGGAAGTGTAAATGCTATTAATGCATCTACAGGATCTGAGTATGCTTATACAGATGGTCAAATAAATCACTCAAATATTTACAGATTAAAAATAGTGGACAAATCTGGTGCAGTAAACTTCAGTGCTACTTTATCAATCCAAAATGCTAATTTAACCAATCATCAATTACGTATTTATCCAACAGTAGTTAGTGATAGAAGTGTTACGATTGAATTAAACAAGCAAAATGCAGGTAATGTTGCTATAAAGTTATTTAGTGAAGATGGAAAATTATTGACTATACAAAACATCAATTTTGCTACAGGTTTTAATAATTATAGAATGAATATTCCTACTTCTATTACAAAGGGAAATTATTTTATTCAAATTATTACAGAAGGTTTAGCTAAAACATCTACCATTATGGTGAGATAATTCTAATCATATTCTTGATTAAATAAAAAAACAAAAAAAGGATGCCCAAGTAGTGGCATCCTTTTTTATGAACGTGTTCTTAAACTATTTAGTAAAATAAATGATAAAAAATATTAGATGTTGATGAATTCAATGGTTTTAGTGCCTCAAAAGCATCCATTTGTCTCTGTAATAAAATTCCAGTTAACTTATTTTTAAGAGCAGATTGTATGGTTGCAAATTTGTTCTGATACTTTTCTTTTTGCGTTTTCTGTAAATGAATAATTTCAGATTTTGCTTGCAGAAAAGTAGTAATTGCATTTGTAACTTTTGGTTGCTGATCTTTGGTTAAACCTAAACTGCTGTTTAATTGTGTGACTATTGACTGTGTAAGCTTTGGAACATCAAAATCATGCGTAGATTGGCTAAAAAAAGATTTTGTTTTATTTGGAAAATGCTTTGCATTACTATTTTGAAAAAAGCAAACACCAAAAATTAATAAACTGCATTTAATTATTTGTTTCATTAGTTATTGGTTTTAAATAAGCTATCAACAAATTCTTGTTTATCAAATACTAATAAATCATTTATTTTTTCACCAACACCAATAAATTTTACAGGTATTTGGAATTGATTTGCAATTGCTAAAACCACACCCCCTTTTGCAGTTCCATCTAACTTTGTAATAGTTAATGAATTTACATCCGTAGCTGCTGTAAATTGCTTTGCTTGTTCAAGAGCATTTTGACCAGTTGATCCATCTAAAACCAACATTACTTCATGTGGTGCATCTGGAATTAACTTTTTAATTACCCTTTTTATCTTACTCAGTTCATCCATTAAATGAGCCTTATTATGTAATCTTCCTGCCGTATCAATAATTACAACTTCACTACCTTTTGCTAGTGCACTTTGAACAGTATCAAAAGCTACAGCACTGGGATCGCTACCCATGGCTTGTTTTACAATTGGCACACCTACCCTTTCGCTCCAAATGGTTAATTGATCTACAGCTGCTGCTCTAAAAGTATCTGCTGCACCTAACAACACTTCATGACCTGCTTTTTTATAATTAAAAGCTAGTTTGCCAATGGTGGTAGTTTTTCCAACACCGTTTACTCCTACTACTAATATGATATATGGTTTAATACCAGATGGAATATCAAAATTTTTATACGCTACATTTTCTGCATCAATTAATACTGCTTCAATTTCTTGTTTTAAAATACCATTCAAATCGGCTGTGTTAACATATTTATCAACTTTTACACGTTTTTCAATACGTTCAATAATTTTAATGGTGGTTTCAATACCCACATCAGCACTTACCAACGCTTCTTCTAAATCGTCTAATACAGCTTCATCAACGGTGCTTTTTCCAGCAATTGCTTTGGTAATTTTTGCAAAAAATCCTTCCTTGGTTTTTTGGAGTCCTTCATCAAGACTTTCCTTTTCTTTTTTCCCAAACAATTTTCCAAAAAAACTCATAGCAATGGTAATTTTTATGTAGAAGCGAATGTACTATAAACTTTCAAAACTAATTGCTACAAACAAATTCATTCATTCTTTCATGGTTCAATTACTATCAAATTAATTTCTTTATAACTGAATTTGCATTTACCCATAAAGCATTGTATTTTCACCCATAAACATCATTCGAATTGAAAAAAATATCTCCATTAATACTTTGGTTTGGCATCATTTTTTTAATCATGCTTATTGGTGTCATTGGTTTTATGCTTATTGAGCATTATAACTTTTTAGATGCGGTTTACATGACCGTTATTACAATTACTACCATTGGATATTCTGAAATTCATAACATGTCAGATACTGGCAGAATGTTCAATATTTTTTTAATCATTTCATCATTCTCAACCTTTACATATGCACTTGCAAGGCTTACACAGTATATTGCAAGCGGCGAAATGTCATTTTACTTTAAAAACCAAAAAATGGTAAAAGCAATTCAACAACTTAATAACCATGTAATTATTTGTGGTTTTGGACGAAACGGACAACAAGCTGCTAAAACATTAAAAGCTCATGGTGTTCCTTTTATTGTAATTGATCAAGTAGATGCTTTAATAGATAGTTATTTAAAAGAAGATCCCAACTTGCTATTTATTAAAGGCGATGCAACCATAGATTCTATTCTATATGAAGCAGGAATAGAAAGAGCACAAAGTTTAATATGTACTTTGCCAACTGATGCCGATAATGTTTTTATAGTTTTATCTGCAAGAGCATTACATCAATCATTAAAAATTATTAGTAGGGCTTCTGCTGCAACCTCTGTAGCAAAACTAAAAAAAGCTGGTGCCGATAACGTAATTATGCCTGATAAAATTGGCGGAATACAAATGGCTACACTTGTTAGCCGACCAGATGTGATTGAATTTATTGATTATTTAAGCAGTGAAGAAGGTAATAGAGTAAGCATTGAAAGTGTTGCTTATGAACGGTTACCCAATAATATTAAAGATACATCACTCAAAAATATTATGGAGTGGGAAAGCACTGGCGTTACTTGTATTGGTGTTAAAGATAAACATGGGAAATTTTTTATAAATCCGTCTTATGATACCATTATTTCTGAAGGAATGAAAATTATTGTACTGGGCAATCACAATCAAATTGAAGCAATGAAAACCAATGTTGCAGATATTCAAACAACTGCACAATAATTTATTAAACCGCTACTTTAATTTCTTAGTTATGGTCTCAAATATCAGACAACAATTCAATGCTGCTTTTACAAAAGAAATATATCAAAACTATTTAACCGATTTACATAGCAAACATCCTGGAGCAATTGAATTTAGAATTGCTGAAACACCTATTTTCTTCGATAAATCATTTACCAATAAAATTTTATCTGCCTGTGAAAGTATTGTAGATGTTATAACACAGCCAAACTTTAATGAACTAACAAAACATGCAATTCCAACAAATTTTGAAGTTCCTAATCAAAATAATATAGCACATTTTATTGCTTTCGATTTTGGAATTTGCATAAACGAAGCTGGAGAAATAGAGCCTCAACTTATTGAAATGCAAGGATTTCCTACCTTATTCGGTTTTCAAGTGCTATTTAATGAGCTTACCCAAAAACATTTTTCAATACCTAATAATTACTCAGCTTTTTTTAATGGGTTTAATAAAGAAACATACTTGCAATTTTTTAAAGATATAGTTGTAGGTGATACTGATCCTAAAAATGTAGTGTTGCTAGAAATTTTACCCCATGAACAAAAAACGAGAATTGACTTTTATTGCACCCAAGATTACTTACAAATACCTATCGTTTGCATTACAGAATTAATTCAAGAAGGCAATCAATTATTTTATATGAATGAAGGTGAAAAAACACGTATTCTTAAAATTTACAACCGTGTTATTTTCGACGATTTACAACAACAATCACCAGAAATTCAAGCAAAAGGAAAAATTTTATTAGAAGATTTAGAGGTACAATGGCTACCTCATCCTAATTGGTTTTATAAAATTAGTAAATACACATTGCCTTTTATTCAGCATCCTTATGTGCCAACCACAACATTTTTACACCAGATAAAAACACTGCCAACAGATTTAGAAAATTATGTATTAAAACCTCTTTTTTCTTTTGCAGGACAAGGTGTGGTAATTGATGTTTCAAAAGCCGATATTGATGCAGTAAAAGATCCTGAAAATTGGATTTTACAAAAAAAAGTAAACTACGCAAACATTATTCAAACCCCTGATATTCCTGCAAAGGCTGAGATACGCATATTTTATTTTTGGAAAGACGGTGACAAACGCCCAAAGGCCACTTTTAATTTAGCAAGATTAAGCAAAGGAAAAATGATTGGCGTTCGTTACAATGCCGATAAAGAATGGGTTGGTGGAAGTATTGCTTACTTTGAAAAATAGTTTTTTTTAGGGGCTATTAACAAAGGAATTTATATCAACTGTATAACCGGCTGTTCGCTT
>JBMLQZ010000134.1:0-2149 GCA_049241285.1 Chitinophagaceae bacterium
CTGGAGCAAACGTAGTAAGGATGGGTAGTGTTTTTGCAGGTGTTGAAGAAAGCCCGGGAGAAACTATTATTTACGAAGCTAGAAAATATAAAGAGTATAGAGGAATGGGCAGTTTAGGTGCCATGAGCCAAGGTAGTGGCGATAGATATTTTCAAGATGTAGAAGACGATATTAAAAAGTTTGTACCAGAAGGCATTGAAGGTAGGGTTGCATACAAAGGAAGTTTAAGTGAAATTGTGTATCAATATGCTGGTGGCTTACGTGCAGGCATGGGCTACTGTGGTGCAAAAAATATTAAAGAATTGCAACAAGCAACCTTTGTACAAATTACCAATGCCGGCATGAAAGAAAGCCATGCACATGATATTGATATTACTAAAGAAGCACCAAATTATAGTAGAAAATAAATAGCAACAAAATCCACTACATAATAGCTATGTGGTGGATTTTTTATTCAACAATTCTTTGGTAACCAGCTATTCGTATTTCAATGTAACGGTTGTTGCGTCGCACTCTTGTACGTTTGTATCGCTATGCAACATTTTACTAAATTAGCTAAACAACACTAGTTTCATAATTACAGCATTTAGCATTTATTCATGCAAATACAACTACTTAATATTGGCAAAAGATTCAATAAAGAATGGGTTTTTAGGCAATGTACCTATCAATTTCATTCAGAAAAATCGTATGCAATAATTGGTTACAATGGTAGTGGTAAAAGCACACTCTTACAAACTATTGCAGGGGCTATTAATTTAAGTGAAGGGCAAATTGTTTATACTGTACAGCAACAAAAAATTGCCCCTGAAAACATGCATCAATACATTAGTATTGCAGCTCCTTATATTGAATTAGTAGAAGAAATGACTGCTAAAGAAATGTTGCAATTTCATTTTCAGTTCAAGCCTGTATTACCAAATATCACCATTCAATCAATATTAGAAATCATAGGTCTTACAGCAGCAGCAAACAAAGAAATTAGGCATTTTAGCAGTGGCATGAAACAAAGAATTAAATTGGCACAAGCTATTTTTTCTGATGTTCCAATTTTATTGTTAGATGAACCTTGTACAAATTTAGATACAACAGGATATCAGTTATACCAATCGTTAATTTCAAAATATTGTAGTAAAAAATTAGTTATTGTTTGCAGCAATGATGAGCAAGAATATGCATTTTGCTCAGAGAAAATTAGCATTCAAGATTATAAGTAAATATGCTTTTATAACTAATTTATTGAAGTAACTTATTTTAATACAGTTTTCAATTGCTTATCTAAAGCTTTCCCTTTTAAATTAAAGGCAATAATTTTACCGGTTGTATCAAGCAATACATTAAAAGGAATACCTTCTATTTTATACGGTTCTACCACTGCACTATTCCATTCTTTTAAATCACTTATTTGTGGCCAAGTAAGTTTATCTTTCTTTATTGCAGCTTGCCAATCGGCTTTCTCTTTATCTAGTGAAACGCCTACTATTTCAAAATTCTTATTTTTATATCGTTGATACAAGGCAACCAAATTCGGATTTTCAGCCCTACATGGTGCACACCAACTTGCCCAAAAATCTATCAAAATATACTTCCCTTTTAAACTATCAAATACAAATTGTTTTCCGCTTGTATCGTTTAAATGAATAGCCGGTGCTTGTTTATTGAATAAATCGTACTTAGGAATTTTTGCTAACTCTTTTTTAATAATAGTTGATAGAATAGCAAGATTCGGATTGCTAGTGTATTTTTCTTGAGAAGCTCTTATGTAATTAGCAACCATTTCTTTATCCATTGTTGCCAATCCTTTTGTAAGTAAATACGCATCTAAAGCTGCACTTTTACTTTGTTTAAGCTTATTAATAATAATTGAGTTCACTTTTTCAATAGCAACACCTTTTGCCGATTCATACACTTGTTGAATACTATCACTTACTACAGCATTATCAATAGAATCTGCCTGTTGAATAGCATGAATTACGGTAGGATATGATTGACTATACTCCTCTAAAAATTCATGTAACTGATTACTAGCAGTTGAACCATTAATAGTATATTTTTTGTATTGATGTAAATCTGCGTTAACGGTAATTTCAGATGCATCATTTATTAAATAAATATCTGGCCCATTAGCAATTGTTAAAGCATGAATATA
>JBMLQZ010000135.1:0-3389 GCA_049241285.1 Chitinophagaceae bacterium
CTGGTTGATTCATAACTAATGCTAAAACATTACCAAGTGTTGCTCCAATAAAAAACAAAGGCGTTACCTCTCCTCCTTTAAAACCCATTGATAAGGTAATTGTAGTGAAAACAAATTTCCAAAACCAACTAAAATGCGTAGCACCACCTTTTTTAAAAGCTGATACAATTGTTACAGCATTGGCATTATTACTATTTACCCCAAGACCCAAATAATCGCTTGTTTGCAATAGTTGTATAAGTAAAATAATCATTGCACCACCAACTATAGGTATTAGCCAAGGCTTACCAATCCATTCTTTGGTTTTTGATTGAACATAATGGTTACTACAAATAAATGCCCATGCAACCAAACCAAATGCAATTGCAGCAATTACTACTTTTATTGCCGTTATAAAACTAAATGTATGAATGGGTTGAACAATATAATGCGTATGTGAAATACCCCATTGTGTACAAACAAAGTCTGCAATAAAAGCCGCTATTAAACTAGGTAGTAATCTTGTAGAAAATAGTTTACCATTAGCTAACACCTCAATTGCAAAAACAGCACCTGCTACAACCGTTCCAAATACAGATCCAAAGCCTGCAGCGATGCCCATAATGATACATATTTGCTTGGTATGCATACCTAATGAAAACCGTTTTGTTGCATAGCCTGCTATACTTCCACCAATTTGTACAGCCGTACCCTCTCTTCCTGCTGAGCCTCCAAATAAATGTGTAATGATTGTAGTAATTAAAATTAGCGGAGCCATCATTAATGGAACTCCATTATTCGGACTTTTTGCTTCTTTAATAATTAATTTATTTCCAGCAGCTGATGCTTTGCCAAATTGTTCATACAAAAAATAGATTGCCGCCCCTGCAATTGGTAAAAAATAGAACAGCCATTCGTGTTCAAACCTAAATAGGGTTACAACATCTAATAACCACAAAAAAAAGGCTACAAGACTACCCACTATTATTGCTATTGGCATACTTAATAGTATCCATAAGAACAATGGGTTTGTTGACAATATTTTATGAATTGATTTCATTTAAACATTTTCGCTTGATAATAATACTTGCCAAGCTTCATGTAACCGTTGGTTGTTCAGCAGTTCTGCTGCATATCTATGCAACTCTAGTTCCATTTCATCTGGATTAATTGCATAATATTGAATGATGTTTGTTAATCGTTCATCAACAAATTGAGGTTGAATAGTGGGTAATGCTTGCACATTTGCCAATTGCCCTAAATGATTTCCTGTTAAAATTTTACTGTTTTTAATGCCAACAGGCAATGCATCAATACCTATAGCAATGGCGGTATTAGGTTTGGCAACAGTAAACATATTGTTATTATTAATGCTACAATACCAATCGCCTCCAAGTCTTGCAATAAATGCGGTTTTTGTTTGATCAATCATTTGTTTATCGTCTGTTAATAAATCATCATGCACATGCATACATAAAACTTCTGCAATCACTAATTGACCAGCACCACCATTTTCCCCTAAACTTTTAATTTCTCTTACAGCACACTCTAATTGTATTTTCGCTTCTTTTACCATTGGAGGTTTTACTATGGTTGCTGGTGTTTTTGTAAACCCAGATTTAACAAATTCATCAACACCTCTTTCATATTCGCAACTACTTAAACTCATTTGTTGCACCATTGTTTCATCGCACATATTTATTACCACTTCTGCATGTTCTTGCACATTTAACAATGTATGTTTTAAAGTATTATCTCTTCCTTTTCTTGATGGTGAAAAAATAACAGTGGGTGGATTGACCGAGAATAAATTGAAAAAAGAAAACGGACTAAGATTTGCATTTCCTGCAGCATCTATTGTGCTTGCAAAACAAATAGGCCTTGGTGCAATTGCGTGTTGTAACCATTGCTGTTTTAATGCTGTTGATAGCTTTGACAAATCTATTAACATATTGATAGTTATTGAGTGGTAAATATCTGTAATAATTATACTAAAGGGTATGTAACATTTAAAAAAGAAATTGACATGAATAACAACGAATTTTTTGCTTCATTACATACTGAGTAACATTTTATGCATTTATATGCTAATTCAACAATATAATGATTTAAGTTTGTTACACATACCCAAACTACACTATTATGAATGTACATGATTATTTAAAAAATGCACAATACTTCCTTATAAGTTGTGCACTGTTTTTGTGCATAAGTAATGATGCTTTTTGCCAAGAAGATAGTTCTAAAGTTAGGCCGGCTTATATTACCAAACTATCGCAAGTAAAGTTGCCACCACCAATGGTTGCAAGTATTAAAAGCATGACAAAAGATAATATTTATTCTTTGCAAGAAGAATATCAAGAAAACATAAGAGAAGATGGTGAGGAATTTGTAATTACCATTAAGTTACGATTTATGGATGATCATATTATTGGTTATATTAAAAAAGCTCCTTTACGCCAATCAAATAGAGTAGAAATTTCGAAAACTGTTATTGATATTCCGGTAGAATGGTGTGGCACTATCGATAGTACAAAAACCAAACATTGTGTAAAATCTTTAGAAGAATTAGAAGCGTTTACCAAAGAAGTAAAAACAAGTAATTGGCGTCAAAAAGATGAGGCAGAAGAATTAGCAAAATCAAAGCCAGAAACCAGTTTTGGAAAGCCAGATCTTTCTGGTAAGAAAAAGAAAAAAGGAAGCAAAGATGAGGATGTAAAAAAAGGTGATGCACCTAAGTCTGATGAGGAAAAGAAAAAGAATAAAGACGAACAAAAAGAGGAGAAACAGAAAAAGGAAAAGCCTGCTAAAAAATCAAAGAAAAGCATTAAAGAAATGTATGGTGAAGAAGAAGTAAAAACAGACTCTATTCCACCAACAAAAGGATAACAGCTATATAAACAAGTTTTTAAAAACAGTTTGTTGAATATTTAATTGGCTATCTAGTACAACAAAATTTACAGGATAGCCTTTTTTTAATTTACCACTCTGCTGATCTATTTTTAACACATTTGCAGGATACAAACTAGCCATTTTCAAGGCTTCTTCAATCTCAATTCCTGCATAGGCTACTAGGTTTTGGGTTGCCTTAATCATCGTTAATGCCGAGCCACTTAATGTTCCATTTGTTTCAAAATAATCGTTTTGTAAAACATGTTTATAGGCTCCACTGGTTGTGGTAGTAACAGCATCTGTAATTGTAAACAAACGATTACCCAATAATTTTTTAGCAATTTGAATGGCTGCATAATCTACATGATAACCATCTGGAATAATGCTTGCCATTACATGTGAATGATTAAAAACAGCACCCACCATTCCTGGTTCTCTATGATGAAAACCACTCATTGCATTGTACAAATGTGTAACAACATTAACGCCACTTTTAAATGAACTTATAGCTTGTGTAT
>JBMLQZ010000135.1:3399-6658 GCA_049241285.1 Chitinophagaceae bacterium
CTATGCCCTGCTGCAACAATTATATCTTGTGAACAGATATATTCTATAATATCGTTACCACAAACTTCTGGAGCAAGTGTGATCATTTTAATAACCCCTTTTCCATATTCAATTACCTGTTTTACTTGTTCAATGGTTGGACTATAAATGCAACTTGCTTCATGTACGCCCCTTTTTTCCACACTAATCCAAGGACCCTCTACATGTAACCCTAAGCAACCTTTTTTATCTTGATGCCAATAGTCTTTTATAGCATCTATACAAGCAAAAATTACTTCGTTAGTATTGGTGGCAACTGTTGGTAAAAAATAAGCTACGCCACTTTTTTTACAGTCTTGTTGTAATTGACTTAATGAAGAAATATTTTGATATTCTGAAAACAACAAATTACCGCTTCCATAAATTTGAGCATCAATAAATGCAGGTACAAGCATGTGCTTGCCATATTGTATACGTTGAATAGAATTGTCTAAAGAAACCTGTGCTATAATATCTACTATTACATGATTGTCTGCTACAATTGCATGATGGGGTAAAATAGATTCTCCTGTAAAAATGTAATCAGCACAATAAGCAATCATTGATATATTTTGAATTACGGTTGTTGAATAAACGAAAATGAATCGGCATCTTTTAAAAACGGCAGTTGTTGTCTTATCGTATCAATAGCAGCCTTGTCGATGGTTGTTGTAAAAATGGACTCTTGATATGCTTCTGTAAAAATTGTTTCTCCTAAAGGATTAATGATACAACTATCTCCACTATAATAGATATTGTTACCATCGTTTCCAACCCTATTTACACCTATAACATAACATTGGTTTTCAATTGCTCTTGCTGCTAAGAGCGTTTTCCATGCAAGGTTTCTTTTCTCAGGCCAATTGGCAACATAAATAAGCACATCGTATTCGGGATTTTTTTCTGCATTCATAGTTTGTCTTGCCCAAAGAGGAAATCGTAAATCATAACAGATTTGAAGATTAATTTTAAATCCATTTACTTGTGCAATAAGTCGTTTATTACCAGATGTATAATGTTCGTTTTCTCCTGCAAAACCAAATAAATGTCGCTTATCATAATAGCCAAAAGTACCGTTTGGTAACATCCAAATTAATCTATTAAAGTATTGATTATGCTCTTCAATTATTAAGCTTCCAGTAATAATTATTTTGTGTTGAATAGCCATTTTTCGCATCCAGTTTATGGCTGAACCATCCATTTTTTCGGCTAACTTTTCTGGTTGCATACTAAACCCTGTGGTAAACATTTCTGGCAAAATAACCACTTCAATTTTTTCTGAAATACAGTCAATTTTTTCTGTGAACATTGCCAAGTTTGAGGCAACATTTTCCCAATATAAGTTTGATTGAATTAATGTAAAACGAAGCGTTGACATACCATGAAAGTAATACTTTTCTGCTTAGAATTGATAGCCAATACTAATTGTTCCAAATCGTTGTGGACGTTGTTGTAAAGTACTTTCAGGTGTTAAATAACTTACGCCTAATTTACCTGTAAAGTGTTGTTGCTGATATACAATTTGCCAATTTTGCTGGTATACAAATCGATGAATATCGTTGGCTTTTACATCCTTTTTAAATAATCCACCTTGTACGGTTGCATTGTAAGCATAAGCCGTTATTTGTGGTTGAAAAGAAAAAAACAATTCAAACTTTTTTTTGTGTTGCTTTTGCATTGAAAGTAGGTGTGTATTAAGTAATGCTGATTGATTGGTTTCATTCATCCAACCTAAACAAAAAAAACCACCCACTTTTGCATATGTAAAAGTATTGCCAACGCTAACTTCTGCAAACGGCAGCACTTTATACCAACTGCTTTCTTGTTTAATTAAAGCATTATAAGCAACCATTGCTCTAGCATTTATTCCTATTTCGTTTTGCAATTGATTTTCCCAGCCACCATATTGTCTAAAACCCATAATTCGGTGAATTACAAATTGTATATTTTCTCCCAATGCATTAGGGCCAATGGTACTTAAATTTCCTTCCCATTGATACAACCATTTTTTAGATACAAAATGTGTTTGAGCATACGATAAGCTTAATAATCCACAAAAGGGTCTATCTATTCCATTTCGTATGTAAAACAGTCTTCCCTGTGGCGTAAAAATTTTATGGGTTAAAGAAAGTTCTTTTAATACGTTCGGTCGTTTATTAGTATTGGCAAAACGATAGTGAATAAAAAAACCACTACTGTAATATCCATCTTTAAGCTTTCCTAAATAGGCATCGTTGTCTGTTGTAATACTCAGTTGATGTACATTGTTTTTTTGTGCTACAATGCCAAAATATGCAAACAACGCAACGATAAGACAAATAGTTTTTTGTGGCATGCAATTATTTTAAAATCAATTGTTTATTTGTTTCTTACAGCGTTTATTGCTGCGGCTATTAATGATGGTTCAAAACCTTTTTGTGATAAATAAGCCATTGTTTTAGCTTGTCTGTTTAAATATTGTTCGGCTTTTAAAGATTCCCATTTTTTATTTACCAAACTTTGTAGTGTTTGTAAATAATCAGCCTCATCAATCGTTTTTAGGGCTTTCTTAATACAATAAGTACTCACTTTTTTTTGCTTTAGTTCGTATTCAATTTTTTTTCTGCCCCAATGTTTTATTCTAAACTTACCACCAACAAAGGCAATAGCAAATCGTTCTTCATTCAAATAATTTTCTTCAATCAATTGGGTTATCAGCACCTCTGCATCTGATTTGTATATTCCAAAGCTGTATATTTTTTCTAACACTTCTTGATGGCTTCTTTCTTGATAACTACAAAAATGTCGTAGCTTTTGAAAAGCCTGTTCACTAGTCAGTTTTTTAGGTACAAACATGTTGCTATTTAAAGTGTTGCAAGTTATGCAAAACAATAAAAACTGTTGGTTGTTTACAAATACGTAATGTATTGATGGTTGTATTGAATTAGATTTGTTGTTTAAACGATTGCTCTATGTATCAACTTCAAAATTATATTGCTGGTAATTGGATTTTGGGTGAAGGTGATGAAACCGTTTTATACAATGCCATTACTGCAGAACCTATAGCAACTGCTACAAGTAAAGGTATTGATATGGCTGCTGCTGTTGAGTATGCAAGAAAAAATGGCAACCCTGCTTTACGTAAAATGACCTTTCAGCAAAGAGCTTTAATGTTGAAGGCATTGGCTTTATACTTACAAAATAATTTAGAAAAACTGTATGCCATTAGCTATCAAACAGGTGCAACAAAAGCCGATAGTTG
>JBMLQZ010000136.1:0-12589 GCA_049241285.1 Chitinophagaceae bacterium
ATCGTTTGCATTGCAATTAATGGATGATTTTGAAGTATCACATTTACCAATTACAAGTGAAGATAAATGGGTGGGGTTAATTGCGAAAGAAGATTTGTTAGATGCTGATGAAATGCAAACTTTAGCTTCGCTTGCTGCACACTTTATTCAAGCAATGGCTAAAAAAGATGCTTTTTTTGTGATTGCATTAAAAACAATTGCTGAACAAGAATTATCATTATTACCCATTGTTTCAGACACTAAAGAATTGTTAGGTGTTGTAACTGCTCCATTATTAGTACAACAATTATCTATTTATTTAGGCAACGAAGAACCAGGTGCTTGGATAGTTATTGAAATTGAAAGAAGAAATTATTCTTTTGGAGAAATTAGCAGATTGGTTGAAACCAACGATGCTTACATTACACAGCTAAATACTTACACTGAACCTTCTACAGGATTGGTAATTGTTTCTATCAAAATAAATAAAGTAGAAATAAGCGATATTCTTGCTACGTTTCATAGATATGAGTATGTAGTTAGATATTATTTTGGTGAAGAAAACTATGCCAATGAATTGAAAGAAAACTACACCCATTTAATGGCATACCTAAACGTATAATTATAACCTATCCTTTCTCTTATTTAATTAAAAAATTCATACCAATAAAAAAACGCATTCCTTGATTAGGTGCATATACATAATTGGGATCGAAGGTTAATGCATAAGGATTATCAATAGTAGCTTTCACAGTACCATCTGTATTGTATTGCACTTGCTTATCAAACGGATCATTAGCTCTTGCAATAATAAATGGGTTACCTTTTGCTGGAGTAAAATTCAACAGGTTTTTAATACCTGCATAAATACTAAAGGTTTTTACTTTTTGATAAGTAATCTGAATATTTTGTAAGCTATAAACAGGCGATTCATTTTTACGAGGATCTAAACTTCCTAATAACGGCAACCGCATTTTTCCATACACATTTCCTGTATAATCTATTGTAAGGTTAAGCTTTTTAATGACATAAGAAACAGACCAAACACCACTAAAATTTTCGGTTAATATTTGCTGTTGTTTTATGCCATTATTGGTAGTTGAAACATCTTGTATAGTAGCACCTACAAGCATTTTTATACCATTCGTAAATGCCATATCAATATTGGCACTTACCCCTTTACTTACACCAAAACCATTTAAATTATTATAGATTATTTTATTAACATCAGTTTCATAATCTGCAATAATTCTGTTATTAAAATAGGTATAAAAAGCACTTGCATCTACTTGAAACACAGAACCATTATTGGTAGTAAATTTTCTTAAATAATTCACATTAATATTCCATGTTTTTTCTGGCTGCAAATTGTTCTTTATTTCTACCGTTCTAGCACCAGTTAAAGCTGCATGATCTTCAGTAAATAAATTTACTACTCTAAAACCTGTTCCTATATTAACACGAAAAATATTGTTCTTATCATCATTCCACTTAAATGCTAATCTTGGAGTAACAATACTTTTATGAGTAGAATGATAATCGTAACGCAAACCCAACAATAGTTTGGTATTATTGGCTATTGACAATTCGTTTTGAATAAACACACCTGGTAAAAGAATTTTTTGTGGTAGCGATAGTTTGGTTATGGGGTTTTCAGTTGCTATAGTATTATCATCGTAATAGGTATACCTAGCAGCTACACCAGCCAACCAATCGCTTTGACGCACTTTTTTATCCCATGTAAGTTGTGCAAATCCTATTTCTTGTTTAGCAATGTAAGCAGTATTGCCATAACGACTATCTTGTTGATGTTGATTGTATGAGAAACACAATAACAACTTTTCTTTTACAGGCAACTGATAATTACCTAAAACCTCCCATCTATTCGTATAAATACTTTCTCCATAAATACTATCGCCTCCTCTAAATTGCTTATTCCATCTTGTTTCGCCACCCCATCTATCTTCATACAAATATCTAAATGCAATATTCATTAAACGACGCTGATTTCTATTAAATGACCATTTTTGAAACAGTGAAGAACGCTTTTGTAAAGTAACATCTGTAAACCCATCATTATTGGCATCTACAATATTTTGATAATGGAAAAAGTTAGCTCCAGATAGAACATCTACTTTTTTTCCTACAGAAAATTTATATCCAAAATCTGCATTGAATTCTTGCCAACTAGTAGAAAATATTTCAGCAGAAAAAGTTGGTGCAGAAGAAGGTTTTTTTGTGATAACATTTATCAATCCACCCACAGCTTCACTTCCATATAAAGTAGATGCTGGTCCTTTTACCACCTCTACCCTTTCAATCATTGCATTAGGAATACCAGATAATCCATACACAGTTGATAAAGAACTTACAATGGGCATTCCATCAATTAAAACCATTGTATATGGACCTTCTAGTCCATTAATATGAATATCGCCAGTATTACAAATGTTGCAGTTAATTTGTGGTCTTATACCATTTACTTGCTGTATAGCATCAAAAATATTGCAAGTAGGGTTTTTCTTAAAAAAAGCAGCACTGTACACTTCTACAGGCACAGGACTTTCCATTCGTTTTACTTCTTTTAAAGTACCAGTTACTACTACCTCATTCAGTTCGGTAGCAATGGGCTGCATTTCTATCTCTATAGTAAAGGAACTTTTATCTTGTATTTGAATATTTTTTTGCACCGTTTCAAAACCAATATGTTTTACCTCAACTACATATTTCCCTTTTGGAATTTGATGAAAAACAAAATTTCCAGCAGAGTCACTAATGGTTTTTTGTCCAATATTTTTTAAAGCTACCGTTGCAAAAGCAATAGGTTTATGCGTTGCAACCACTTTGCCATAAATGGTAACATCTTGAGCGTTTAAAGCAATTGAAAGCAACATAAACAAACTAAAAACCAAGCGAAACATACCTATACTTTTTTACGAATAGCATCTTTTTTAAAAGCCTATCAAATGAAATTATACCAACAAAAGTATAAATGTTAGACTAGTCTAACAAAATAAGTTTGTATTTTTATTTACTTTTGACACTATGTTAAGTTATACAGAAGAAAATTATTTAAAAGCATTACTTAGATTAACCGTTGAAAATGGTGAGCAAACAGATGCAGGAACGAATGAATTAGCGGCTCTTTTGCAAGTAAAACCTGCAACCACCAACGATATGTTGAAAAAATTAAAAGAGAAAAAACTGGTTGAATATGAAAAATACGGAAGATCATCTTTAACAATTGAAGGGAAAAAAAGAGCCATTGAAGTGGTTCGAAAACACCGTTTATGGGAAACATTTTTATACGAAAAACTAGAATTTACTTGGGATGAAGTGCATGAAGTTGCAGAACAATTAGAACATATAAAAAGTGCAAAATTGGTAGATAAACTAGATAAGTTTTTAGATTACCCTGCATTTGACCCACATGGAGATGCTATTCCGAATGCTAATGGAGAATTAAAAGTGGTTACTAAAAAAACGTTGTCGGAAGAAGTAGTTGGTCATAGTTGTATTATGATTGCCGTAAAAGACAATTCTGCATCGTTTTTACAATATGTAAATAAAATAGGATTGGCCATAAATAAACCAATTAAAATTATTGATAGACAAGTGTATGATCAACTGATTGAAATAGAAGTAAATGGAGTAAAGCACCATGTTAGCCCTAAGTTTGCCGATAATATTGTAATTAGCTGTGCAGATTGTGATGAAAAAAAGGAATAAAAAAAACCTCTAAGTATAGAAAGGCATGTCAGATAAACAGACCAAACTGAATACAAAAAATATTAAACCAACGGAAATGGATCTTTAAATGACGCTCCGTTTTCCATGGCAGTAATTTCATCATCGTTACAAATACAGGTTTCTAATTCTTGGATAATTTTTGATTCGTTTAATTCTTGACCAATAACTACCAATTCATTTTCTCTATCGCCAAATCGCTTGTGCCACTTCGATTCAATAATGGGTTGATTATCCAGAAAAGATACATACGTTATTCTTTCGCTAAAGGGCATACTACACCACCAAACTCCAGCTTTTTCAGCTCTTAAACTTCCACCTGCTTGGCTCCAATTAATAGCTTCATTAGGTCTGCTAGCCATCCAAAATAGTCCTTTGCTTCTAATTATGTTGGCATGCCAATCGTTATTGATATAATTCCAAAAACGCTCAGGATGAAAAGGCTTTCTACTTCTATACACAAACGAACCAATGCCGTATTCTTCCGTTTCAGGCTTGTGATAAGATTTATTTAATTCTTCAATCCAACCTGCACTTTGAGAAGTAGTATCAAAATCAAATAATCCTGTATTTAAAATTGATTGCAGTGGCACTTTTCCAAATTGGCTTTCAACAATTATTGCTTGTGCATTTAACTTTCGAATCAATACTTTAATCATGCCTACTTGTTCTGGTTTAACCAAATCGGTTTTGTTCAAAACAATAACGTTGGCAAATTCTATTTGATCGGTAAGTAAATTTACAATGGTTCTGTAATCATCTTCGATGTCTGTAACAGCCCTATCTTTCAAGGTTTCAATACTGCTAAAATCTTTTATAAAATTAAAACAGTCAACCACTGTTACAAGCGTATCAAGCTTACTAATGCTACTTAAATCAATATTGTTTTGCTCATCTTTATAAGTGAATGTTTGTGCAATTGGCAAAGGCTCACTAATACCAGTACTTTCAATTAAAAGATAATCGAATCGGTTTTCTAAAGCTAACTTTTCAACTTCTTTTAACAAATCTTCACGTAGCGTACAACAAATACAACCATTGCTCATTTCTACCAATTTTTCTTCTGTACGGCTAAGTGTTTGTTCATTTTTAACCAGTTGAGCATCTATATTTACCTCACTCATATCATTTACAATAACGGCAACTTTTAATCCTTCTTTATTGTGTAATACATGATTGAGTAAAGTGGTTTTTCCAGCACCTAAAAACCCACTTAATACGGTAACAGGCAGTTGCTTTAATGCAGTTTTCATTTTATTAATTAAGTTTATATACGGGTAAAAATTTAATTGTTCCTGTTTTAAAATATTCAATTGTTGCTACTCTACAATTGTGTTTACAACTCGTTTGCAAACCTGCAACTACCATAGCAGTAATACAGCATAGCAATAGTTTTTTAGTTTTCATTTTATCGTACGGCTTTTTTTAAACCATTCTATTAATTGTGTTACATGTTGTTTGCCGTAGCAAGCTGTCAACGCCATTGTATGTTCGTTATGGCTATCTTCAAGTGCTTGCAAACGCTCATGAATAAAGGCGTTAGTCAGTTGTATTTTACATTGCTGTTCAATACAATAACGCCAATCAGTATAAGATGTAGGAATCATAATTTACTTAACTATTTTTTTCGGTGTTACACAACACACATTTTTTACACGCTAACCAATTTTTAATGTGTGCAATAATTAATAAAAAAGCTCCTAAAAATTTAAAAATCATTTCTGGCAAATCAATTCTAATAAAAAAAGGAGTAATTAAAAAAACTATACCACTAATGAAAATGAAAACAATATTTTTTTGATGGTGATGTTTGGTGTATCCATGAAAAATGGCCCAACCACCTAACCCCATAGAAACAGAAATTGTTGCAGCTTCAATCATTGGATTTTCTAAAATTTCAATTCCCCAAAAAGAAATACTCGTACAAATAATGGGTAATAAAACACAATGAATGGCACAGATAAAAGATGCACTAATGCTAATGGCATCCCATTTTACTTTGTATGTTTGACGTTCTTGCATAAATCTAATAATTGCACAAAGCTAAACATTTGCAACTTTGTTGCATAATTTATTTTTATTTTTGTGGTATGATGAAAACTAAAGACATAGCATTTGCTTATAAAACATCTGTAAAATTTCGATATCCGAACTTGATGTGTACAAATGAGCAACCGCTATTAATTACTGGAAAATCTGGTTGTGGAAAATCTACTTTACTACACATAACAGCTGGATTAATTCAAAATTATAATGGAGAAATATGGATTGATAATAAACCCATACACACGTTTACAGCAAAAGAAATGGATGTATTTAGAGGGAAGCATATTGGCATTGTATACCAAAAACCACATTTTGTTGCTAGCTTATCTATTGTAGAAAATATAGAATTAGCAAGCTTTTTAGGAAGTGGAAAAAGAAATAAAACACTTGCGAATAAACGAATGGAAGAACTTGATATAAAACATATAGCAAACCATTTGCCGCATGAAGCAAGTGTGGGTGAATTACAAAGAGCAGCAATTGCAAGAGCTTTAATGAATGAACCAAAATTAATAATAGCCGATGAGCCAACTAGTAGTTTAGACGATGCCAATGCTAGCCTTGTAGCTCAACTATTACAACAACAATCTTATGAAGCAAAAGCTGCATTAATGATTGTTACACACGATGAACGATTAAAACAACAATTTAATAACCACATTCAACTTATTTAAATGACTGGTTTATTAATATTTAAAAACTTAAAATTTAAGCCTGCTCATACAATTTTAAGCATTGTATTATTGGCATTAGGAACAGGAATTATCAGTATTTTATTGTTGATACAACAACAAGTTCAAAGTAAATTAAATAATGACTTAGAAGGAATAGACTTGGTAATCGGTGCAAAAGGCAGCCCATTGCAACTAATACTTTCAGCTGTTTATCAAATTGATGCTCCTACTGGAAATATTTCACTTGCAGAAGCCAATAAAATAAGTAAACATCCCTTAATTGCACAAACCATTCCATTAGCATACGGTGATAGTTTCAAAGGTTTTAGAATTGTTGGTACCACCAATAATTATCTTTCAAAATACAAAGCAACTGTAGCTAAAGGCACTTTACATACCAAAACTTTTGAGGTGGTTATTGGAAGTGAGGTTGCAAAATCTACAAAGTTATCAATCGGAGAATCTTTTATAAGTACACACGGATTTAGTAACCAAAGCGAAGATCATCACCAAACACAACAATACACAGTAAAAGGAATTTTAAATACAACCAATTCTGTATTAGATCATTTAATTATTACATCGTTAGAAAGTATTTGGAAAATACATGAAACAGAAAACCATGATGCACACGAACATGAACAAGCAGAACAATCAATAACAGCATTACTAGTTACGTATAGAAGTAAAATTGCTATGATGTTGTTACCACGTCAAATTAATGAAACTACAAATCTACAAGCCGCTACACCTTTGATAGAAATTAATAGATTAACCAATTTAATGGGAATAGGAATTGAAACAATAAAAAGTATTGCTATAGCAATTATAGCAGTATCAGGCTTAAGTATTTTTATATCGCTTTACAGTAGACTACAAGAAAGAAAATACGAACTAGCAATTATGCGTAGCTTAGGAGCAAGTAAATGGTGGTTGGCTAGCACTACATTATTAGAAAGTGTGGTTATTTGTATCATAGGTTATGTTGTGGGTATCATTCTAAGCAGACTAGGTTTATGGTTGCTACACAATTATAGCATTCAAAACTATCATGTATCGTTTCATCAATTGTACTTAACAACCAATGAAATGGTTTTATTATTGTTAACCCTGTTGATTGGTATTGTTTCTGCCATCATACCAGCCATACAAACTGCATCTATTAGTATATCAAAAACATTATCACATGCATAAATTTATTAGCTTTTGTTGTTTAATAATGATTGGAATAAGCTGCATTAAAGCACAAACACCAATAAAATTGAGTTGGGCTGTTTTACAAGATGTAGAGTTTAAAGCTAAGTATGTTAAAGAAATTGAGGGAGATATGTTTTTTCCAAGCTTTCCAAACAATGTTCTTCAACTAAAGGGCAAAAAAGTAACTGTTAAAGGATTTTGTGTACCAGTTGATAAAGAAGGTAAAACTTTAGCTCTTTCTGCTAGTAGCTATGCCAATTGTTATTTTTGCGGAAAATCAGGTCCAGCAAGCGTTTTAACTGTAAAACTAAAATCTCCCAAGCCATATAAATTAGATGCTTTTGTTGCATTTACTGGAATATTAAAACTCAACGATTCAGATATAAGAGAGTTTTACTACATATTAGAAGATGCTGTAGAAACACCTTAAATTTAAAAAAACGTTCAATAAATTACTACAATAACAAGCTGCTATATAATTTTTAGCAGCTTTTTTCGTTATATCAATACCGTTACCTTTTCTCATGCAACAAAATCCTTTACATAAAGGCATTTCTATTCTTCGTACAATAATTATGGCGTTGCTCATATTATTGTTAGTGCTAGCAGTAACGGCTGTATTTAGCCAAGAAAATTCTTCAATAATTACCAAGTTAAAATACTATAAAGAAGATGGCATTTATGGTCCAAAAGATAGTAGAGTTGGGTATTTTATACAATTAAGAAATACAGTAAACGATAACCAAAAAGGAACGATTGCTTTTGATGTAAAAAACGAAATGGGGCAATCAATTCACCATGAAGATGTTAGTTTATTTATTAAGCCAAGAGGAGCTTTTGGTAAAGAATTAAATGTAGATGTGGCTAAATTACAAGCAGGGTTTTATCAAGCAACAATTACCATTAATACGAATTATCATACTGAATCTAGTAACTATGTTTTTGGTATTGAACCCGAAAAAATAAAGCCACATGCAATTAGTCCTCCTGATTTTATAGGCTTTTGGGAGAATGCAAAAAACGAGTTGGCAAATATCAATCCTCAATACAGAATTACCAGAAGAGGAGATGTTTCAACATTATCGCATGACGTATTTTTAGTTGAATTTCAATCCATTCAAAACCATACTATTAGAGGTTGGCTTTCTGTTCCAAAAGGAAATAGAAAATACCCTGTATTGTATCGATTACCAGATTATATGGCTAATGCCTATATAGAAACTATTAACCATACAGCCTGCTTTTCAATTGATATTAGAAACACAGGCAACAGTTCTGATAATGGAAAAATAGGCTTTGATAATTATTTAATAACAGGCCTCAACAACCAAAATGAGTACATTTATAGAGGTGCTATTATGGATTGTTTAAGAGGTGTAGATTTTATATACAATCACTCATCTTTAAAATTAGATACTTCAAAAATTATCATAAGGGGTGTAGGACAAGGTGCTAGTTTAGCTGCAGCAACAGCAGCTTTAAATAATAAAGTAAAAGGCATTGTAATGGAACGACCAACTTTGGTTGATTTAAGAACCAGATTTGCTTTAGGAGAAATCCAAAACGAAATTCCTTGGCCAATTGTAGCAATAAAAAATTATTGCAATGCAACAAAAATGGGTTTAGACAATTTTTTTAAAGTATGGGATTATTTTGATGCGTTAAGTTTTGCAACTTTGGTAAAATGCCCTGTATTAATGGGTGCTGCGTTAAAAGGCAAAACTAGCCCACCACAATGTACCTATCATTTTTACAACCAACTTTTGGTTTCGCAAAGAGAAATGTATAGTAGTGCAGATACAGATAATAACATGAATAAAGGATATGCTATTTTTGAAAACAATTGGATAAGAGAAGTTTTAAGAATACCCTAAATAATTTAATTTAATTCACACAAACACCAACATCGGATGAAAAAATTTGCAATTGTACTCAGTATTCTTTTTTTAGCAACGCAAAGTGCCTTTGCTGGTTTTCCGGTAGGAAAAGGTAGAATATTATTAGTTCCTAGTTACAATTTATATACTGCTAAAGGCTATTGGGACCAAAGCAGAATTTATAAACCATTTGATAATAATGGTCGATTTGTATCGCATTACTTTAGTATTTATGGAGGCTATGGCATTAGTAGAAATTTAAACTTAATGTTTAATATACCAGTTACTTCTCAAACCTTTTCTCAAACTGGTAAAGTAGGTACTAACTTTGGATTAGGTGATCTAATGGTTGGCTTAAGTACATTTCTCACCGATTTTGATAAAGAAAACCATGTATCATTAACTGGGTCTTTAATTTTACCAATGTATCAAAACCCAACTTCTGCAGACTTACCTTTTTTAGGTTTTCAATCACCAGGTCTTGAGTTAAAATTGGGTTTAGCAGGTAGTACAACTAGGTATTTTAGAAATCCATATTATGATATTGAAGGAGGTGTAAGAACCTATTTAAATCAAGGTGGCCCAACGCAATTATTTATGAATATTACAGGTGGTGTACCAATTGCAGACGACTGGAAAATTAGCGGAACATTTAGTGGAGTAAGTTCAAGTAGTAGTAATGTAACCAATGTTTCAACGGGTCAATTATTTGCTAATGGAGATTTTGATTATTTGCGTTTAACAGGTAATGTTGGTCATATTATTAATGACAAAGTATCGGTTTGGTTTGGAATATTTACAGACATAAGTGGCAGAAATACAGGTAGAGGAAGTGGTCTTTCATTATCTGCTGTATTAAAATTATAATCTCAATTTTCTTGCTAATACATTAAGCTCTTGAAAGTTATCAAGAGCTTTTTTTATTCAAACCCATACTTTTTCCATAAAGCTGGCAAAGGCAAATTGAATTGAAGCAACTCATTGCTTATTGGATGCTGAAATGCTAAAGCGTTAGATTGTAAAAAAATACTGGCATCGGCATTTGTACGTTTATATCCATATTTTACATCGCCTACAATTGGAGAGCCAATAGCAGCTAATTGAGCCCTTATTTGATGAAATCTGCCTGTGTACAAATGAACATCAAGCAAATGGTATTTTAAAGAAGATTGAATAAGTTGATAGTACAAAACTGCTTTTTTACTATGAGCAATTTCTTTATTATACACGATAGCTTTTTTTAAAGTTGCATTTTTTAGTAAGAAATGAGTTAATGTTTCTTCATTTTCAGGTGGTGCAACAGCAACAATTGCCTTATATATTTTGGTAACTTTTCTATCAGCAAATGCTTGTTGTAGTTTACTAATTGCTACAGCATTTTTTGCAAATAAAATTAAGCCACTAACACGTTGATCTAATCTATGAACAGGCTGCCAGCCTTTCTGTATAAAGGCTTCTAATTCAGTAACACTTTGTACTGCAATACCTGCAGGTTTATGAACAACCATTAAATAGTCATCTTCATACAAACACTCTAACATGCAACTTATTTTTATGCAAATAACGCATTTATGATAGAAGGTTTTTAACCATATTTTTTCTCAATAATAGTGTTATTGATTCATTGCTTTTTGAATTCTTTCTATTTGATAGAGATGGCGAATAATATGATTCACAAAAAATTGAAACGTATCTCCAAGGTTTAACTTTAGATATTTTGAAAGTGTAGTTTCTATTTTAATTTTATTTAAACTTACTTTTTTAGATTGCTGTAATAACGATAATAAGGTTGTTTGTTGTTGCACAAAAGTGTCTAAAACTGATACGCTAATTATAGCATTTAAAGGATTTTTATCTTTAAACGTTTTCATTTTATTCAACTTCTCTTTTGGCAGCATTGTTTTTGCAAAATATCCACCTAACCATCCACTGTTAAAAGTAGCTTCAAAACCATGTGATGATTGTGCAATTTTTTGAGCAATTTGTGGTAAATAAAAATCGCTGTAACGGTTTAAATGCTCAATACATTCAAGAATACTCCATGTTTCAGAATTTTCTTTCCAAGATAAATAGGCTTGATTTTGCTTTTGTAATTGCTGAACTGTAAGGATATTTTGTTGGGTTTGTGAAATGAGTTTTTCAATTAAGATAGAAGATTGCATAGCAGAAAATTTTATGCAAAGTTGTGGCCACTGATTTTGCTAAACATTGATATTTGTCAAGACTTTTTTAATCTTGATAAGGTTTCTGCACTCATTCTTAAATAATTGGCAATATACTTTTCAGGAATTTCTTGAAACAATTGTGGGCTTCTATTGCGTACTTTTAAATACCTTTCTTTAGGTGAAATAGTTAATAAATCTATCTCTCTTTCTAGTTGTTGCACAACTAAGTTTTCTAATATTTTTATCCAAAGATTTTTATTGGTATCTATTGCTAAAAAAGCTTCAAACTGCTGTTTAGTAACTACTTTAACTATTGTTCTTTTAATTGCTTGAATATATAAATCTGAAGGCTGTAACGTTAAAAATGAATCTAAAGCAACTAATAAATTTCCTTTATATCCAAATCGAATAATTTTTTCTTCCAATCCATCTTCTACAAATACTCTTATACTTCCTTCTTCAATATCGTAAATGTTGGTATCGGCAGAACCTTTAATTTTTAAAAATTCATTGCGTTTTACTGTAATGGTTTTGGTAGAAAGGTAAACTATTTCTTTCATATATATTAATCAAAAATATACTGTAAGATACAATCATTTGTACAATCAAAATAAAACTTTAGAAAGGCTTTACAACAATGATTCTTGATAAGTTAAAATAGCTTTTTTAAGAAGAAAATATTTTTTAGCTATTAAATCAGCATAGGCATGTAAGGCCTTGTATAAGATTTGTAAATTCTCATCATGATAATTTATATCGCTAAAATAAACGAGTTTATTAGAGCAATAATGATTTAGTTGATTAATGAATTCTTTATTCAAATCTTCTGTTAATGAAGTATCTGCTAATAATAACTGTAATTCTTTTTTTACATTATTTTCTTGAGGAAGAATTGTAATAAAGT
>JBMLQZ010000137.1:0-2272 GCA_049241285.1 Chitinophagaceae bacterium
AAGATAGAACTGATAGAGGTTTGGCAGGACTAATTTATATAAATTCTATAGATATTTTAACTGATTTTTGTATAGGAGCAGAAAATGAAGTGGCTTCGGTTTGTTTGTTTAGTGATGTTCCTTTAAACAATATTGAAACGGTTTTATTAGATTATCAAAGTAAAACCTCGGTAAACTTAGCCAAAGTATTATTTAAGTTTTTTTGGAAAAAAGAAGTTGTATTTAAAGCAGCAAATGAAGATTTTAGAAACGCTATCAATGGAACAACAGCAGCAGTAGTAATTGGTGATAGGGCTTTTGAACAAAGAAATCAATCGAAATATGTATACGATTTAGCAGAAGCTTGGATTGAATATACCAATCTTCCTTTTGTATTTGCAGCTTGGGTAGCCAATAAGCCAATACATGCTGATTTTTTAGATGCTTTTAATTTGGCAAATGCGTATGGTATTAAACATTTAGATGCTGTAGTAGCAGAAAACAACTACCAATTATACAATTTAAAAAAATACTATTCCCACAATATCAGTTATCATCTATCAGATGCAAAAAAACAAGGGCTAGAACTTTTCTTAGAAAAAGTGGCAAAATTATAAGAGCCAGTTTAAATTTTATATTAAGGTTTTAAGTTGTTGCACTACAAAATCAATTTCTTGCTTGGTATTTTGTTTACAAAATGAAAAACGAACGGTTACTTGATTAGGATTATTATTAATAGCTCTAATTACATGTGACCCTTGATCGGCTCCACTGGTACAAGCACTTCCACCACTAGCACAAATATTATTGATGTCTAAATTAAATAGTAACATTTCACTTTTTTCAGTCTTAGGAAAACTAACACTTAAAACAGCGTATAAACTTTTTCCAGTAACATCTCCATTAAATTGTACACCATCAATATGTTGCATTAATTGTTGGTGCATATATATTTTCAAACCGTTTATGTAAGTACTATCTTGTTCATAATGTGTTGTTGCTAATTCTAATGCTTTTGCAAAACCCACAATGCCATATAAATTTTCAGTGCCAGCACGCATGTTTCGTTCTTGTGAACCACCATGAACAAATGGCTTAATTTTTACATTTTCATTTATGTAAAGCATACCAACACCTTTTGGTCCATGAAATTTATGGCCAGCACCAGTAATAAAGTGAACAGGTGTTTTTCTTAAATCAAAAGGAAAATGACCAACAGTTTGTACCGTATCGCTATGAAAAATAGCATTGTATTTTTTACATAGTTCACCTACCGTAAATAAATCAATCATATTGCCAATTTCATTATTAGCATGCATGAGTGTAACCAAACATTTTTCGTTGCTATTGGCCAATAATTGTTCTAAATCTTGTATATCTACATGACCATTTGGTAACAGTTTTACGTAGCTTAAATTAGCCTCTCCATTGTGATATAAATATTCAACAGTATGTGTGGTTGCATGGTGTTCTATAACCGATGAAATAATATGTTTGCAACCTAAATTTCTTACAGAAGCAGTAATAGCTGTGTTACTACTTTCAGTGCCACCAGAAGTAAAAAAAATTTCTGCCGGATGAGCGTTTAGAATTTTAGCAACCGATTTTCTTGCATTTTCAATATCCAATCTACTTTCTCTACCATAGCTATAAATAGAGGAAGGATTTCCAAAATGGGTAGTTAAATAAGGCATCATTGCTTCTAAAACTTCGCTATCTAAGGCTGTGGTAGCTGCATTATCGAAATAAATTCTTGACTGACTCATGTTTGTTATTTAAGCGTTGGCAAAAATATAAAAATCTCACCTAGGTGAGATTTCTTTTACAATTATTAATAAACCCAATTCAAAACCTTTACATGGCTTCTTTAATATCTTGCATAATTCGGTATGCTATATTTTGAGCAGTAGTTTCAAAGCTACTTTCTGCATAAATACGAATAATGGGTTCTGTATTACTAGTTCTTAGGTGCACCCAATCATTATCAAATTCTATCTTCAAACCATCTTCTGTGTTAATAGGATTGTTTTTATATTTCTTTTGAATATGAGCAAAAATTTTCTTGATATTAAACCCTTTCTCTAACTCTATTTTATTCTTACTCATAAAATAATCAGGATAGGTATTTCTCAACTGCTTGATGCTTTTTTTCTCCTTAGCTAAATGCGTTAAAAACAATGCAATACCAATTAAAGCATCACGTCCATAATGTAAATCTGGCACAATAATTCCACCATTTCCTTCACCACCAATTACTGCGTTTGTTGCTTTCATTTTGGCAACTACATTCACT
>JBMLQZ010000138.1:0-1477 GCA_049241285.1 Chitinophagaceae bacterium
AGGTGGAAGAGCTAGGGTGTTACCAAATCTTCCGATTGATGGTAAAAAAATTATTGGTTATCGTGAAGCTATGGTATTACCTCAACAACCCAAAAGCATGATTATTTGTGGAAGTGGAGCAATAGGAGTAGAATTTGCTTATTTCTATAATAGCATGGGTACAAAAGTTACAATTGTAGAATTTGCACCAAGAATTGTTCCTGTTGAAGATGAGGATATTTCTAAAGAATTAGAAAAAAGTTATAAGAAAAGTGGTATTGAAATACTAACAAGTTCGTCAGTTGAAAGTGTTGATACAAATGGAGCTGGAGTGAAAGCACAAGTGAAGAAAGCAGATGGAACGTTTGTTACCCTTGAAGCAGATGTATTATTAAGTGCTGTTGGTGTAGTGGCTAACATAGAAAATATTGGATTAGAGGAAGTAGGAATAAAAACAGAAAAAGGAAAAATTGTAGTTGATAAATTTGGACAAACTTCTGTAGCTGGTATTTACGCAATTGGTGATGCTACTCCTGGTCAAGCTTTAGCACACGTTGCAAGTAAAGAAGGAATAAATGCAGCAGAACATATTGCTTACATGGAGAAAAAACACCATCATTTACCAGAAGCTATGGACTATGGCAATATTCCAGGTTGTACATATTGTACTCCAGAAATTGCTAGTGTAGGTTATACTGAAAAAGCTGCAAAAGAAGCAGGTTACGAATTAAAGGTTGCTAAGTTTCCGTTTATGGCAAGTGGTAAAGCTAGTGCTGCTGGAACAACCGATGGATTTGTAAAAGTTGTGTACGATGCTAAATATGGTGAATTATTAGGTGTGCATATGATTGGTGCTAATGTAACAGAAATGATTGCAGAAGCCGTAGCTGCAAGAAAACTAGAAACCACCGCACATGAAATTTTAAATGCAGTGCATCCTCACCCAACTATGAGCGAAGCTTTTAAAGAAGCAACAGCAATGGCTTATGGAGAGGCTATAGATATTTAACTATTATTACATTAAATATTCTTTTGAAAACCTGTTTCTGAAAAGAAGCAGGTTTTTTGTTTTAGAAAGAGTTTTTCAATCAAATTTATTTGAATGAATTTGGTGTTTTTGATTGGTTTTTGTTTGAATACAGTTTTGTGTTTGTAATTTTTTTATTTGTTTTTATAAAAACATTTTTAGTAAACAACAATTCTTTTACTTTTACGGATAAGCAAGTACAAGTTTCATGGCAGATAAAAAATATATTTTAAATAAAGAAGTGGCTGCTCAAAAATTGCATAGGTTAGCTTTAGAAGTAGCTGAGCAATTAGATGGTGATACGGCTGACTTAATTTTAATTGGCGTAAAAGAAAATGGATTTGTAATTGCCCAAAAAGTTGCAAATATTATTTCAAATTACACAAAGGCTAATATTACGGTTTTGTGGCTTAGCTTAAATAAATTATTACCAAACAATTTTACTTCACTTATTAAATCCGAAAGACCAAA
>JBMLQZ010000139.1:0-1968 GCA_049241285.1 Chitinophagaceae bacterium
TGCCTTGAGTAATCATTAGCTCTCTTTCAATGAGTTCTGGAGACTGCGGAAATCCTATTTTTCTTTGTTCTGAAGCTGTTAGTTTCTGATTCAATAATTTTTGTAAATATTCATTTGTATGTGTTTGAATAATTATTGAATGATTGCAAGGTTTTGGAGCAAAAATGTTCTCTTGAGTAATGCTTCCTTCGTATAATAATTGTTCTGGAATTAGCTCATATTTTAGCATAGGAAATCGATGCCCTTCCGGTAATGGATGTGCGTAAATTGGATGATAAGCAATTTGAATATTTGGCATGAGACTTCTTATTTCTAAGCTGTAGGTTGTTTTATGGAGAACAACTTACCATTAAAAAAGTTGTAGCAGAGAAAGAATACTTTACGATACTATTGAGTACATTTTACCGGGTAAACCCATCACTATATTTTGAAGCTCTAAGTTTAAAATTGCTGCAGCAATATTGCTACTGCTCAATCCTGCATGTAGGTATATTTCGTCAATATGTGTTTGTGGCTTAGAAGATAAAATTTTCATAATTACTTGTTCATCTTCATTCAACTCCACAAATAACGATAAAGGTTTTTGCGGTTTTGGTTTTTTAGTTACCCAACCCATATTTTCAGCAAACTGAACAACATCAGTAAATGTTACCGCTTTATTTTGTTGAATTAATTTTAAGTTGCCTGCACTTTTTGCATCTGTAATTCTACCAGGTACAGCAAATACATCTTTATTGTAATTATAGGCTAACTCTGCTGTTATCATGCTACCACCTTTTACAGCTGTTTCAATTACAATTGTTGCATCTGCCATTCCTGCAACTACTCTATTTCTTCTAGGAAAATTATGTTTATCTGCAACAACATCTTTCCCAAACTCTGTTAGTAAACCACCATTTTGTAACATTTGTTTTGCCAGTGTTTTGTGTTGTACAGGATAAATGGTTTGTAAGCCATGAGCCAAAACCCCTATAGTTGGTAATGCAATATTTACACTGGTTTTATGTGCAATAGCATCAATTCCAAAAGCTAAACCACTCACAATTAATACTTGATATGGTTGTAAATCATGAATGATTTGTTCAGTAATTTGTTTGCCATATTCTGTGTTTTTTCTAGTGCCTATAATACTTACAACCTTACTATTATTTAAGCTTACATTACCTCTATAATATAAAACTGTTGGTGCATCATAACAATGCAATAGTCTTTGTGGATAATCAGCATGATTGATAAATAATGGTTGAATATGGTGTTTTTGACAAAAGGCTAATTCTGCTTCAGCTATTTGAAAATTGTTAAACTCTTTAATAGCTTTTGCTTTTATTTCTCCAATTCCTTGAATTTGACTTAACTGTTTTTTTGATGCTTTAAAAATAGCAGTTACATCTCCTTCAAAATAGTCAATTAACTGCCTAGCCTGTACAGCACCTATGCCATGAATATGTGTTAATGCAATTTGATGAACAGGATTTTGTGACATATTTAATTACTACAAAAATTGAAAGGATTGTGTATGAATATTTACTAAAAGTAGTATAAACACAACAAATTTTGTATTTGATAATTTGATTTTTATAGCAATCAATTCAGTGAATTACATTTCTATAATAATAAACTCGGTTCTTCTATTAGTAGCCTTGCCAGCTTCGGTTGTATTGTCTGCAATGGGTGATGAAGCTCCTAAACCTTTGTAGCGTAGTCTTTTAGCATCAATACCTTTTTTAATTAAATAATCGGTTATTGATTTTGCTCTTTTTGTAGAAAGTATGAGGTTGGCATTTGTATCGCCAGTATTATCTGTATGACCAATTATTTCAATTTGAACAGAAGGATTTTCGGTTAACAATTGTGCCAATTTATCAAGCTCTACAATAGTTGAATCTTTTAATTGGTAGGCATTAGTTTCGAACAGAACATTTTTAAATGTGATTGCTTTTTTCCGTTCAATAGGTTCAAGATAAATAT
>JBMLQZ010000140.1:0-2699 GCA_049241285.1 Chitinophagaceae bacterium
GAGAGGTCAATACGCGCTTTCTCGTCCGGTGTATTATATCTTAAAAGAAAATGCCTCTGGTTTAGGTACAGGATTTACAAACTTTATGGCAATAGAAAGAGGTCAATTAATTTTCAGAAGATCTTTTTTAGTGCCAGCAAAAATGAACTTTAATAAACGTAAAAGCAACATAAAAGACCAAGATTTGTAATTATTTAAAACACGACTAATGAAAAAGATCGTATCCCTATTATTTATTTATCTAGTAACAGTAACCGTTTCGTTAGCTCAAACAGTTGTTGATGGAATTAAAATGCTGAATTATGGAAAAAATAAGTCAGCAAATGAAATTTTCAAAAAACTGTATGATGCTAATACTAAAGATCCACAGATAATCTATTGGTACGGTCAAGGTTTATTGGCTTTAGAAGATGTAAAAGGCGCCAAAGCCGTTTATCAAAAATCATTACAAGAAGGAATTAATGACGCTTGGTTATTAGTTGGAATGGGGCATATTGAAATAATTGAAGGTGGTGATTTGAATAGTGCTAAGCAAAAGTTTGAGCAGGCAATTACTATGACCACTGCAACAAAAGGAAAAAATAAGGGAAAACCAAGTGCTGATATACTTAATGCAATTGGTTATGCAAATGCAGATGGAGGTAGCAAGCAAGGCGATCCATTATATGCTATTGATAAATTAAAACAAGCTGGTACTATTGATTTAGTTAACCCAGATATTTTTGTAAACATGGGCATTTGTTTCTTAAAATTAGGAGGAGACCAAGGTGGTGAAGCTGTTAAAGCATTTACAGAAGCAATTACCAGAGATCCTAAAAATGCAAGAGCCATGTATAGAATTGGTAAAATTTATCAAAGTCAAGGTAATAAAGATTTATTTGAAGATTATTACGGTAAAGCTATGGCTGCTGATGTTGCTTTTCCACTACCTTATGCAGAGTTGTACGATTATTATTCAAATAGAGATGTTGCAAAAGCTAGAGAAAATATTGAAAAATATATTCAATATGCCGATAAAGATTGTGCTACTGACTATGTTTACGCCGATTATTTATTTAGAGCTGGTAAATACCAAGAAAGTTTAGAAAAAGCTAAATTATTAGAAACTGGCGATTGTAAATCATATTATAGAACTAACTTATTATATGCTTACAACTACGATAGATTAGGCGATTCTATTAATGCAAAAGGTTATATTCAAAAGCATTTTGCAAATGCACCGCAAAATAAAATTCAGATTACAGATTATGATTTGGCTGTAAAAATTTATTCAAGATTTAAAGGTGAAGAAAATACAACCGTAAGTTTCCTAGAAAAAGCTATGGAAATGGACAGTACAGTAAAGAATAGAGTAGCCTACATGAATCAAGCTGCTGATATAATGGGTAAAGCTCAAAAATTTGATGATCAAATTAAGTGGATGCAAAAAGCAGTAGAAGCGAATGGCGGTGCAATGGGTGAAGCGGACTATTACAAAATGGCCAATAGTGCATTAAATGGTAAAAATTATGAAGCTACAATGGCTATTGCAAAAAAATATATGGCAGCTTTTCCTGATAAGCCACAACCCTACTATTTTAATGTGAAAGCAGCAAAAGCAATAGATACAAGTGGAGCTTTAGGAACAGCTGTAGAACCAATTTTACAACAAAACGAGTATTTGTCAAAAGATGTAGAAAAAAATAGAAAAGCAATATTTGTTAATTTGTATTACCTACTTATTTATTACAACGATAAAGCAAAAGATGTAGCTAAAGCTATTGAAGTGTGTGATAAAATGTTGGTTTTATACCCAACAGCTGGTGACGAGAATAATGCATTTGCTACAAAAACTAAAGAAGCTTTATCTAAAATAGCGTCCAAAACAACTGCTACAAAGCCATAATTACAATTAATAGGTTTAAAAATAATTCAGAAATAACTCCTCTTTACAAGGAGTTATTTTTTTGTATCAGTCACAACCTTATTTTTGCACCTTACAAATTTTAGTCCTATGCATTGGCTTTCTATTTTACTAGACGTTGCAGACACTTCATCGGCAAGTTATTTTCCTATTGGAGTGCAACTAATTTTTGCTGCAGGCTTTGTTGCTACTATGATTGGTGTTTCTGCTATGGTAGGGCCAAAACGTAATACAAAAGATAAGTTAGAAAATTTTGCTAGTGGTATTGAAAGTCATGGCGATGCTCGTCAACCAATGGCTATAAAATATTTTCTGGTAGCAATTCTATTTGTTTTGTTCGATGTAGAAGTTATTTTCTTCTATCCTTATGCTGTTAATTTTAAAGCTTTAGGCTGGGATGGATTTTTAGCTGTATTAATGTTTGTTGGCTTTTTCTTAATTGGGTTTACATATATTATTAAAAAAGGAGCTTTAACTTGGGAAGATTAGTAGTAAAATGCTACTACATCTATTTTTTAAAGAACAATAACGTTTGTTTGGTGTTAAATTAAACTAATTATTACGTTACAAATTTTTTTATATGCGTCCCGTACGATTCAATATTCATCCAAAAGAAGCCAAAGTTGAAGATGCTGTAGCTTCTCCTCCTCCAGGTTTTGCGGGTGAGGGTTTTTTTACCACTAAAATGAGTGATGTTGTTGGTTTAGCCAGAAAAAATTCCTTATGGCCTTTGCCATTTGCAACTTCATGTTGTGGTATTGAGTTTATGGCTACAATAGGCTCCAACTACGATATT
>JBMLQZ010000141.1:0-3499 GCA_049241285.1 Chitinophagaceae bacterium
CAATACATCGATCCTAACATACTTTTATTAGCTTTATACAAAAGCGTATCAATTTGTTTTGAATAATCTAACTTTAAATTTTGCAATAAACGAACCCATTGCCATTGTTGGTGAATAGTTAACGAATCAAATTCAAATCGCTTTAAATAAGGCTCATACTGTATAGCATGGTTTGATTCTGATAAGATGCATAATGTTTGCAACAATTCATCTTTTCCTAAATAATCTAATTGATTTTGTAGGTATAGTAACCCATTTCTAATGCAGGTATTTAGTAAGGTATTTTCTTTAAATTCTTGCAGTATTTCAATAACGTAATTGGTGATATGAATATTGGCTTTTCCAGCTTGCCACCAACCCCAACCACCATTAAAATTTTGACCATCTAGTATACGTTTGGTTAATTGTTTAATAGTAGCCTCATCTGCAAACTTCTTATGCAATGCATGTTTAATGGTTTTTTCCATCAATAAACTTCGCAATTTCGAGGCGGTTTGTTCCATGCAGTAATAAGGATATTTTTTTACTTGTTCAATTTCATCTAACAATACATCAAGTGTATTATTCACTGCTGAAATTTTTAAAGTACCTGCTTTTTGTGTTGCCTCAATTTTTAAAGTAGTATCTTTTTGTAAAATCCAAAAATTGCCAATAGTTGTTTCCATTCCTTTTTTAAATACAGGTATTTTTCTTTCTTCACCATCTTTAAAACCCGTATTGGTAATTATTTCAAAGCTGTTTTGTACTGTGTCTTTTTCACCCGTTATTTCAAAAGGAATAATAACAGATGCATTTGGTGCAGCAGTAATTTTCTTTGTAGCTTGAAGTATGTTATTAACAGAAAAAGTTGCAGTAAGTTGGTATGGGTCATTTGTATGATTTAATATCTTATTGATTACATGTGTACTATCGCCTTCAATTAAAAAAGTAGGAATACTTAATTGAGCCATTATTGGTTTATAAGATTGTATACGTGTATTCAATTTTCCGATTCTATTCTTTGCATCCATGCCTAAAAAATAAGCATCCCAACTAGTAATATTATCTGGATAATTAACTGTAAAAGCAACCTTGCCTTCACTATTAGTTATTAATTCTGGCTGCCAAAATGCATAGTCTCTAAAAATGGTTCTCAATGTTTTGTTTTTTGTTGAAATAACAATTGCTCCACTAGCAGCTCTTAATCCATATAAGTTGGTGGCTTCTTTGCTATTAAGTGTTTCAATTTTATCAATAATTTCAGGAGTAATTTCTTCTGGCATTTCATCATATAAAATGCCATCTATAACATACAAAATATTCTCTTTTTCCAAACTTTTCATACCTCTAATAGTAATATTTGTAGCACTACCAGCATTTCCATTTATTTGTACACCAGCCACTTTCCCTTGTAATGTTAGTGCATTGTTATTGTTAAACAATTGATTACTTTTTACAACACTCATAGAGGCTGTCATGTCTTTTTTTCTTGTCATGCCATAACCAACAACAACAACTTCATCTAAATTGCTGGTTGATTGTTGCAATTGTACCGTTACTATTTTTAACCTTTCTTCAATCGTTATTTCTATGTCTAACATTTGATAACCAATGGTACTAATACTAATGGTGTATTTTCCAGGTTTTACATTTGAAATAGTCAATTCTCCATTAATGTCACTTAAGTAAGATTGTTTCGTATTTTTAATAAAGGCGGCAACATGTGGAATAGGATTTTTTCCAATAATATCAAGCACTTTTATTTTCAATATTCCTTTCTCTTTTACTGCTGTTGATGGTGTATATGGATAAGTATTTAACGAAGCTTTTACACTGCTTTTATCAAATTCCAATAACGAAATATCAATGGGTTTTGTTTCTTTAATTGGGGGTTCAAAAAGTGAATCTATCAATGCGTTATTATAGGCAAAGTGCCAACTATTTTCATGAATATGTAAAGTAGTATTTTTCTGAATAAATATTTTTTTCTCAGCTACTAGCCAATTTGAAGTGATGTAAGTGATGGTATAGATTTCTGGATGTAGTTGTGTAAAATGCTTGATACAGCCAGCATAAATAAATCTTTTTTTATGAGTGCCAAATGTTTCAATAATCGAATAACTAATTGTAGTATCCTTTGGTGTTTTAATAGATAGTTTTCCAGTTAAATGCTTATTTGTAAATAGTTCAGAAAGTGTATTTCTTTCATGTATTTTTATTACTTTATTAGCTACAAATGGTTCATAATAAATTGTAGGATTATTTATTATTGTATCACCTAAATGTTGCCAAGTGAAATGTTTTATTTCTGGTAAATTATATTGGTTAGTTTCAAATGTATATGGGAAAATAGATTTTTTCTCTAGTCTAATTACTTTATTTGATAAGTGATAAAAATAGCCAGGTTCAAACTTAAAATGTACATCAAATATTTTGGGTAAAAAATAGTGTACACTATCAAATGTATTCAGCGGACCAATAATGTTTAAACTATTATAATCTTCATTTTTTTGAATGTTAAATACGCTATTCTTTTGCCATAAATAACCTGCATTAATTCTATTATCTAATTGTAAAAAACTACGTTCAATAATACTTACTTCATTATTGGTAAACTGTTTAGGGCACTCTATTACTGTTGCTTGAGCAGGCAGTTGTTGTAAATCAAAAACGATATCATGTTTATAATTTGGTTGAATGTAAACGCTATCAATTTCAATGTATTTATCTATAAGTCGTATGCCAATTTTATTGTAAAAACTATTTACTTTAAAGCTATACGGCATAATGGCTTTAACAGCATTGTAATACACTATTTCTTGATTAATGTAGAGTAAATAAATAGGTTGTGGCATACCCTTATCTACAACATGTATAGATGCCTCAGGTATAAATTTAGAAATAGGAATTACCACATCTGTATTAGAAGATTTTGGAAAAAGTAATTGATAATACAACAACGTATCTAATCCCATTTTTGATATCCATTTTGGATGCTTATACAATGGATATTTTTTGGTAAAAAATGCATCTTCAGATTCCATTTCATATTTGCCTCTATCAATGCTTTTTCTTTGTGTATATTTTGCTAAGTAGGGTAGTTCAGGTAAATAAATGTATTTGCTTAATTGACCATTGTAAGCTACAGCAGTTAAGTTAAAATTCTCAACAGCTTTGTTTTTATAATCTTTTACAGTAACTGTAATTGAATCTTTTTGACCAGGAAATATTTTTGATTGATGTTGCACAGAAATATCCACCATTTTATATAGTAAACCAATTTTTTCATTTCTAACAATTTGCTTTCCACCCCATACAAAACTGTATTGAACAGTATAGAGCTTTCGTTCGTTTCGTTGTACTTTTTTCCATAAAATTTCACTGTTTGAAGAGGTTGCTGCAGCAATTACTTTCTTACCATCAAACACCAAATATGTTACTGGAATTTTGTGCGTATTCAATAGTATAAATCCAACACTATCTCTATTACTTAGTCTTTGAAAATAGACTTGATAGTTGT
>JBMLQZ010000141.1:3509-5984 GCA_049241285.1 Chitinophagaceae bacterium
AATCATAGTCTTCAGCTAATGGATCTATTTTTAATGCAACAGGAAATTCAATCAAAATGCTTTGTTCAATATTATTTTCACCATCAATTTCTACTTCACCTTTAATTTTTTTCTCTACTCCATTTTCAAAGTATGAAGCATAAATACTATCGGCTTTTTCAATAATGCGTATCTCTTTTTGTTTCGTACTTATTTCAAATGAAGCTACTCTAGTTTGTATTTCATGATTGCTGTTTTCAAATTCTATTGTTGCTGTATAACTAACACTAGCTTTTTGAAATGCTGATGCCGGTATTATAAATTGATTATCTCCGTTGCTTAGTAATGACTGTTTTTCAACATAAATAGTATCAGCAATGTAAATGCTATCTTGTTCGTATAAGTTAGTTGTGTTACTAGTAACAATCAATCTGGCCGATGCATCTAAAATAGGTAAGTTATTAGCATCTTTTGCATTTGCAGCAATTACAACACTATCACCATAAAAGTACTTTTCCTTATTCAGTTTCATACTAAAGTTAGTAATCTCTTCTAGCACATAATCTTCTACTTTAAAACTTCTTGTAAGAATTATTTTCTTTTGTTGCTTATCAATAAATTGAATGCTGTATTGAACATCATTCATCAAAGTGTCACTCACCTTAAATTCATAAATGTAAGAACCTGCTTTTGTAGGTGCAATAGTGCTTAAATATTGGTTTTCAACTTTATTTCTTCTATAATAATTCAAATAAATATCTACAGGTTTATTATAAATAGTATTGCTTTTAGTAATAATGTGGGCCTTCAATTTTACCGTATCATTTATTTTATATTTTGCTTGATTAAATAGTATATAACCTTTATGATAATTTAGATTTGATTGATATCTTTTTAGTTTCTTGCGTTTAAAAATTTGTAATATTTTTTTGGGTAACCAACTAATCGTTTTTACCCATTTTTTCGAAGTAAAATTTTTCCATTTTTGTGTAGCAATGGGTTTTCTTGGTGCTGCATATTCAAAAGATGCAAAAGCCGTATCGTTACTTGCATACACTTTAACAAAAGGCGTTTCAGGAAGCCTTTTTTGTTTCAAAGCATATTGTTTTAAAGCGGTTTTAAAAATTGCTTGTTGTTTATCTATCCAAACAGTCGCATTATCAATATTTTTACCTTGTTTATCCCTCACTTCAAAATAGCATACTTGCTGGTTTTCAAGTGGATAAATTATTAGGTTTGTTTTACCAATCAGTTCAGTTTCAATTGTATTATCCAAAACCTTAATTAACACATAATAACCAATGGGCAACGAGTCAGTATTTATGTACGCTTTAGCGTACATCAGTATCGGTTGTGCATCTGTAAATTTTTCAACGGGAATACTATCTTGTACTATGTATTTTTCTGCATCTACGGCAGTAATTTTAAACACATAAGTAGCAACACTTTTTCTTAATAAATTATTCCAAGTGTTTTGGGTAAAAGCAATTAATGGAAAACAAAGCAACAAGTATAGCAGTATTTTTTTCATAAGCAACATTTCAACAACACGATGCTACTTTTTAAAAAATTGCATAACGGATATCCAAATTTTTTTCAATCCATAGCAAAAACCTGCATTTTCGCTTAAGTGATTATATTTGCCACCCGTTGATTTTTTTGTGAAACCAGCAACAGAATTACTATGTAGCTTTTGTTGCGTCGCACTCTTCAACGCTTTGTTCTTTATGGAGCAATGTTTATTTTCAAAACACACTAGTAATTACACAATCATGTATAGAACCAACACCTGTGGTGAATTAACTTTAAAAAACGTACATCAAACTGTAACCTTAGCAGGTTGGGTGCAAACTGTTCGAAAATTTGGAAGCATTACGTTTGTTGATTTAAGAGATAGATACGGCATTACACAATTGCTTTTCAACGAAAGTTTAAATGCACAATTAGATGCTCAACCGTTAGGCAGAGAGTTTGTATTACAAGCAACAGGTAAAGTAAGTGAGCGTAGCAATAAAAATCCAAATATTTCAACAGGTGAAATTGAGTTATTAGTGCAATCATTTACTATCTTAAATAAAAGTGCCGTTCCACCTTTTACCATTCAAGACGATACTGATGGTGGCGATGATTTACGCATGAAATATCGCTATTTAGATTTGCGTAGAAATGCTGTAAAAAAGAATTTAGAATTACGTTATGCAGTTGGTCGTTCTACCAGAAACTATTTACACGAAAATGGATTCATGGATATTGAAACACCATTTTTAATTAAATCAACACCAGAAGGAGCCAGAGATTTTGTGGTGCCAAGCCGTATGAATGCTGGTCAGTTTTATGCATTGCCACAAAGCCCACAAACATTCAAGCAATTATTAATGGTAAGTGGTTACGATAGATACTATCAAATTGTAAAATGCTTTAGAGATGAAGATTTAAGAGCCGATCGTCAACCAGAATTTACACAGATAGATTGTGAAATGGCATTTGTAGAACAAG
>JBMLQZ010000142.1:0-1830 GCA_049241285.1 Chitinophagaceae bacterium
ATATTGTTTTTTCCCTTTCACAAAATCACTTATCATGTTACCAATTAACAAAGATGGTTGTTGAAATGATAAATAAGCATGTGCAAGAAAATTCATAATAAACAATTAGCAGTTCATAAATATAGCTTAAACCATTTAAGCAACTAAATTTCGACAATCAAAGCATATACCAAACTAGCGTTATTCTTTTAAAAATAAAAGCAACAAAAACCAAAATCAATATTTAGAGCAATTAAAAGCTATTAAAACAGTGCTGTTATAAAAATGTGAAGACCACAAGCCACATTTAACCTTATCATAACGCGTTTTATGATTTCTTTAAGAAATAAGCTACAAATCAATACTGTATTGAGTTACAAGCCAATATTAACATTACTTAACTTACCTATTTAGCCCACTCATCCAAAAAAAATAAATAGTAGTGTAACTTATCAAAACAAGTTGCGTTTACCTATTGTATACACATACTTTTGACCTATCAAATCAAAACAAAACAAGGCATTAGCCACAATATTTAAAACAACTAAAAAAACAAAACAATGAAAACAATCTTTAAAACAACAGCAAAACAAGCCATTCAAGTAATGAGCAAAAAATTAATGATGGCAGCAGTAATTACCATTGCAGCAGCAACTACTGCATTTGCAAATCCTACACCATCAACTAATGAAAATTACCGAGCAGAGTCGCATTTCAATTCAAATTTCAAAGGTGCGGTTTCTGTAACATGGGTAACTACTAGCAAATTCATCAAAGCTTCGTTTGTAAAGGATGGTGTTAAGATGGAAGCATTTTACAATTTTGGTGGCGATTTAATTGGTACAAGTAAAGCAATTGGTTATGATAAATTGCCAAAAAATGCCATTAATAAAATAAGCAAAAATTATCCAGCACCACCATACACTGTTAAAGCAGTGATTGAGTTTGTAAATGAAAACGATGAAGCTAACTACTATGTATCTTTAGATAATGGAAAAGAAACTACTGTTTTAGAAATTAATAAAGATGGCAATACATCTTTCTTCAAAAAAACAAAGAACTAATTCTTAAATAATTACCTACTGAAAACCCGTATAAAAAAGCCTTCTTAATGGAAGGCTTTTTTATTGATGTATGTTTCATACTATTTATCAACTCCATTCTTCAGCTTCTTTTTTTAAATCATTTTTATACACTCTGGCAGAAATAACAACGCTAAATTCATACAACATCCATAAAGGTAAAAACACAATCATTTGGCTCATCCAATCTGGACTAGGAGTAATAAATGCAGCTACTAACAAAATAATTACAATAGCATATTTTCTACTTGCTTTTAAAAAGTTAGGAGTTATCAAACCAATCTTTGTAAGAATGTAAGCTAACACTGGCAACTCAAATGCTAAACCACACCCTAAAATAATATTAGTTAAATTATCAAAATAATCTGTGAGTGTAGGTTTTGTTACCAATAAACCTTTATACCCTAACTGAAAGCCTGCAAGAAAATTAAATGTAAAAGGACCAAGAATAAAAAAACCGAAACCTGCTCCTAAAAAAAAGAAAAACGAAACCCAAAAAATAATAAATCGTGTATTTTTTAATTCAACCTCATGTAATGCAGGTTTAAGAAAACGCCAAAATTCCCAAAAAATATAAGGAAACGCCAACATAAAACCACCTATGATAGCCATGGTTATGCTACTTGTAAATTGACCCCCAAACGTGGTGCTTTGCATGTTTACTTGTACAACAGGCATACATAAAGCGTCACCTATATGTAAAGTATGACTTAAATTACACAAGAATTTGTAGCTAATAAAGTCTGGATTAACTGGCCCCATTATTATA
>JBMLQZ010000143.1:0-1353 GCA_049241285.1 Chitinophagaceae bacterium
AACCAGCTTGGGCATTGTTGCAATAGCTGTGTAGGTTTTTCCATTTACTGTTACCGTTAACTTATAAACATGTGTTTCTTTACCTTGTATAATGTTAGTAGCATAAACACCAGCAGACTGCTCTTTTAAGGTTTCTACTGTACCGCTTGTTTCATCGGCAATTGTAACTATTGCACCAGAAACAGGTGGGTAAATATTATCAGCTGCATAATTTACTGTTTCATTAATAGTTACAAAATAAGGACCATTAGTATTTGTAATATTTCCTTGTATAACAATTTGCTTAGGTGCATTTTTTACATTTACCTGAACAACTTTAGTGCAACCAAAATATAAGCAACTGAACAATACGATACTGGTAATCAATAATTTCATTTTCATAGGTTAAAACTTGAAATTGTAGGTAACAGATGGAACAATTTTAAACAAAGTGGTTTGTACAGCTTGGGTTTTGGAAGCATCATTAGGATCATCTTGAAAATCGATACTAAATGCATTTTCTCTACTGTAGGCATTGTAAATAGAGAACGTCCAACTACTCTCAAATTTTGCTGTTTTTTTAGCTAATAAAGTAGCTGCAATATCTAAACGATGATAATCTGGCATTCTAGATGCATTGCGTTCTGTATATAAAAAAATAGTTTGACCATTAATGCTATATTTTCCACTTGGATGCGTAACTGCATTGCCAGTATAGTAAACAAAAGTGGAAGAAAACGTCCATTTTTTATTGGCTTGATAAATACCAACAACAGATATTTCATGAGTTCTATCTTGTTTGGCATTAAAGTATTCACCATTATTTATTCCATCAATTTTTCTTTCTGTTTTAGATAATGTGTACCCAATCCAACCATTAAGCTTACCATATTTTTTCTTTACAAATAATTCAATTCCATAAGCCCTTCCAACACCAAATAACAATTGTGATTCTACATTTTCATTTGCCCTTAATTCTGCTCCATTTTTATAATCTATTTGATTTTGTAAATGCTTGTAATATGTTTCAACTGAAAATTCATATTGATTATTCTTGAAGTTTTGATAATAGCCAACTGCCAATTGATCGGCAATTTCTGGACGCACATTGTTGCTGCTTCCTATCCATAACTCGGTAGGACTAGCCGCTGTTGCATTGCTTAATAAATGCAGGTTTTGTACGTTTCTGGTATAAGAAAATTTGATTGATTTATTGGGTTTGAATTGATAACTCAAGGCAAAACGAGGTTCAATATTTAAGTACGTTTTTACTACTTCTGTGTTTTTATATACAGCACTATCTTTTATAGAACCATCTGTATTGTAGGTATAAAAAGTTCCTGGACCAAGTACATTAAACATAGAAAATCTTAG
>JBMLQZ010000144.1:0-4044 GCA_049241285.1 Chitinophagaceae bacterium
TGTTTTATTAATGAGTTTTTAGGTTCAGTTAAAATACTTCTAAGTGTTTCAGCATCTAGAGGATTTAAGTAAGTAACAATGGGCAATCTGCCTAACAATTCTGGTATTAAGCCAAAACCTTTTAAATCTTGTGCTGTAATAAATTGTAATAAATTTTTTCTTTGATAATCTTGCGATTCTTTGTTTACGTTAAAACCAATAGCATTGGTATTGATACGTTTTGCAATTACTTTATCAATGCCATCAAAAGCACCTCCACAAATAAATAATATATTTTTAGTGTCAATCTTAATCATTTTTTGATCTGGATGCTTTCTTCCTCCTTGTGGTGGCACTAATACTTCCGTTCCTTCAAGCATTTTTAATAAACCTTGTTGAACACCTTCTCCACTTACATCTCTTGTTATTGAAGGATTATCACCTTTTCTTGCAATTTTATCTATCTCATCAACATACACAATTCCCTTTTCTGCTGCTTGAACGTCATAGTCGCAGTTTTGAAGCAATCTTGTAAGCATACTTTCAACATCTTCACCTACATAACCAGCTTCCGTAAAAACGGTAGCATCTACAATTGCAAAAGGTACATTTAATAATCTGGCTATTGATTTTGCAAGTAAGGTTTTACCAGTACCAGTTTCTCCTACCATTACAATATTGCTCTTTTCAATTTCTACATCATCAAAATTATTTTTCTGATTGATGCGTTTAAAGTGGTTGTAAACAGCAACAGTAATTACTTTTTTAGCATCGTCTTGGCCAATCATGTATTCATCTAAAAACTTCTTAATTTCTGCAGGCTTTTTGATGTTTAATTTAAAATTGGTTGATGCACTAGTATTCGATAATTTTTTATTCTTAACCGTATCTGGTTGTTCAATAGTAGACAATCCCAATTCTTGCGAAATGATATCTTGAGCATGCTCAACGCAATTTTCGCAGATATGCCCTTCTTGACCTGCAATTAATATTTTTACTTCATCTCGTCCTCTTCCACAAAAAGAGCAATGTAAATGTGATTGTTTTGCCATGATATTATTTTCTATAGGGGTAAAAAGTACACAATAAAATTACATAGTTTTATTATAAATTTTTGTAATTGTACTGTATAAAAGGCTAAATACTATTATAATTTGGCAAGAACATGGTCTACAATACCGTATTCAACTGCTTCTGTTGCATTCATCCAATAATCTCTATCAAAATCTTTCATAATTTGATCTACTGTTTTTCCGCAATTATCAGCTAATATTTTAGCACCTAATTCTTTTGTTTTTCTTATTTGTTCAGCATGAATTTCAATATCTGCACTTGTTGCTTGAAAATATCCACCAATACTTGGTTGGTGAATCATTACTTCTGCATGAGGATAAATATATCTTTTACCTTTTGCACCAACACTTAGTAAAATAGATCCCATACTTGCGGCCAAACCCATGCATATTGTTGAAACTGGGCTTTGAATTAATTGAATGGTATCTAAAATTACCATTCCACTTGTTACTACACCACCTGGACTATTGATATATAATTTTATTTCTTCACCTGGCTTATCGGCATCTAATAACAATAATTTGGTAACTACCTCTTTTGCAGATTTATCTTCTACAGGGCCCCACAAATACACTGCTCTTTTTTCAAAGAACATTTTTTCCATTTTCTTCATCATCATTGCACCTACTTGTTCTTGCTTTTCATCTTTTGGTTTTTCATCTTCATCATCCTCCATTAAATAAGGATTTACGATATATTTTGATTGTATCATTTTGAATGAATTTAATTGTTCAAATATTATTTACTTAATGTGGCCGCTTTTCTTTGATTAATGAATAAAACTTCATCCACTAATCCATATTCTTTAGCTTCTTCTGCTGTCATCCAAAAATCTCTGTCGCTATCTTTTGTAATTTGCTCTACATCTTTACCTGTATGTGTAGCAGTAATTTCGTATAACTCTTTTTTAAGCTTTTTAATTTCTCTAGCAGTAATTTCTATATCAGAAGCTTGACCACCAATGGCACCACTTGGTTGATGTATCATTACCCTGCTATGTTTTAAAGCGGTACGTTTTCCTTTTACTCCTGCACATAATAATACTTGACCCATACTTGCAGCCATGCCTGTACAAATAGTGCTTACATCTGGACTAATAAATTGCATGGTATCGTAAATGCCTAAACCTGCATAAACACTGCCGCCTGGGCAATTAATGTACATTTGAATATCTCTAGTTCTATCAACGCTTTCCATAAATAACAGTTGTGCCGTTATAATATTAGCTACGTAGTCATTAATTCCTTCACCTAAAAAAATAATTCTATCCATCATTAATCTACTAAAAACATCCATTTGAGCAATGTTCATAGGTCTTTCTTCAATAATGTATGGAGTTAAATTAGTAGGGTTGAAATGTGATTGGTAACTGTGTAAAGTTGCACTACTAATGCCTTGATTTTTTACGGCAAATTTTTCGAATTCGTTTCCAATATTCATTGATTGTATTTTAATGCGTTGAAGATAAGTGATTTCACTTTTGTATAATAGTTTCAAAATGTGTGCAAATAAATATATGCGACAAGTTGACTGAAAAAAGGGAATATGTATACTTTTTTTAAAATTTTATAAGACAATTTGTATTCCTAGATAATAAAAACGCCCCAAACTTTAGAAGGTTTAGGGCGTTGAAAAAATTTATTGAAAAATTAGTGGTGATGATGATGTAATTTTTCTGCAAATGCTTCTGCACTGATAGCTTGTTCAGTTGCTTTTACATTTTTTTCTAATGCTTGAAATAGTTTTTCGGTACTAATACGTTGATAACTATCTTCTACAAATTTTTTGTCTTGCATCATTCTGTTTACGTAGTCATCAACCCACTGAAGGTTATCACCCATCATATTAATTTGGCCACCCATGTATTGAAACAATTGAGCTTTTGCAAATTCTTTAATATCATCAGGTAATACTTCAACTTTTTCGTCTTGCATTAATTGACTGCTAATTAAAGTCCATTTTAATTGATTAGCAAAAGATGGATATTCTTCTGAAGCTTGTTGTTCAGTTTTTGGTTTTTCGCCACCAACTTGTAACCAACGCTTTAAGAAACTTTCAGGTAACTCTATTGTTGTATTATCTAATAAGTGATGATATATTTGATCATGTATCTGATTACGAGATTGCGATTCGTAGTAAGCACTAATGTCGCTTTTAACTGCTTCTTTTAATGCTTCTTCAGAGGCAATTTCTTTAGCAGGATATGCTGCTTTAAAAAATTCTTCATTAAATGCCGCTTTTTCTACTAATCCAACTTTAGTAATAGTCATTTTAAAATTTCTATCAGCAGCATCTGGCTCATTTTTGTCTAAACCTAAATCTTCTAATACAGCTTCTCTTTCTTTATCTTCAAATGCAGTAGCTAAATGTACATCTACAACTGCATCTTTTTTTAAGCCCATTAGTTTTTTTCTAAATGAAGGCTCAAAATATTTTACAATTAAACTGTTGGCTTTATTAATACCATTTTCAGGTACATTGCCTGCAGCATCTACTTCAGTGAAAGTTACGTTTAATACGGTTTCTTCGTTATCTACTACCTCTGGTTCTGTCATTGTGCCAAAACGTGTTTGTAGGCGTTCTACTTCTTCATTAATCATAGCATCAGTAACAGTAATAACATATTTTGTTACTGGCATATTTGAAGATGGAATAGAAAAATCTGGCTTTAAACCAATCTCAAAATCAAAGCTGTAATCTTTTGTTTGATTGAAATCTAGTTTTGCAGCATCATTATCTAAAGGCAATGGTTGAGCAAATATTTCCAATTTTTCATTGGTTAAATAGTTGTTTATCTCTTTCTCAACTGTTTTTAAAACTTCGTCGGTAAATAAACTTTGACCATACATTTTACGAATTAAACCTGCAGGAACCATTCCTTTTCTAAAGCCAGGAATATTGGCAGATTTAGCGTATTGTTTTAAGCCTTTTTCGAATGATGGTTGATAATCTGCTGTAGTTACAGTAACGGTAAGTTTGTCGTTTAATAAC